>JBFWYF010000256.1:0-8769 GCA_050186685.1 Pirellulaceae bacterium | reverse complement strand
CCGGGTGTGGCACTGGCTCGGTGGGTGTGGCACTGGCTCCGCCAGTGATTCCGGCGCTCCGGGGCAACCATTCCGAGCGGTGGACTCTGGCGGAGCCAGTGCCACACAGGGCCTCGCCTCCGGAGCCCGCTGCATGGGACGGATAGGTAGGCCCGCGCTTTTTTCAGCGAACTCCTGCGTCTAAGCGTTGAACGAGGGGCTGCTGAGTGCGAAAACAACGAAACGTCATTCGAGCCGAAACGAGGAGATCCTTGCTATGCTGCGTCTGTGCCTGGTCCTGATGCTCCTGCCCTTCACCGCGCCGGTCTGGGGCGAGGAACGCGTCTTCTTTGCATTTGATGACCACAACATCGCGTGGCAACACAATCTGAAGCTTACGCTCGAAGCTGCGACGAAGCACCCCGAGAATCCCGTGCTCCGCCGCGGGGCTCCAGGATCACCCGACCATGGGCACGCCATTCTGTATGGAACGGTGATCAAGCAGGGAGATCGCTTCCGCATGTGGTACCTGGGCATGGTCGAAAAGGAGCTCCAGGCGGGACAAGCGCCGGGCTGGTGGCGTCCCATGTGTTATGCCGAAAGCCGCGACGGAGTTCACTGGACGAAACCGGAGTTGGGACTCGTCGAGTACAACGGCGACACAAAGAACAACATCTGTCTCATCGAAGGGAGCGTTTATTCGATGACTCGGGTGAATGACTTCTTGTCGGTCTTGTACGAGCCCGACGATCCGGATCCCGCGCGACGCTACAAATGCGCTTTCATCGCACACATGCCGATCGCGGACGTGAAGGGGGGACGCAGTAAGATCGGCCCGAACGAATCGAGATGGGCTGCGATGATCTGCGCCACGAGTGCCGACGGAATCCGCTGGCAAGTCGTCGGGGACCGGCCTGTGAACGCGGGAGGCGAGCGATTTGAAGTCAGCAGCTTGTATCGCTTCGGCAACTTCTACTACAGCACCGGTCAGCTGATCAGCCCGTGGACGTGGCGAACCGACGGCAGCGATGTGGGACGCGACATGCTTGCTTATCGGTCTCCGGATTTCGTGCGGTGGTCGCAGGCCAAGGCCAGGGCGTTCACACGTCCGGGCCAGCTCGTGAACCCTCCCGTCCCCGGACAGCAGCTGCACATGGGTGCCGGCATCTGGAACCGGGGCAACGTCCTCGTCGGTCTGTACGGCATGTGGCAGGACGCGCCCACGCCCCCGGCTAAGGGTATGGCGCGACTGACCGGAGTGCACATCGATCTCGGGCTGGTCCTCAGCAACGACGGCCTGCACTTCCGCGAACCGGTGCCGAATTTCGCGGTGATCCCGCACGGCCGCGACGGCGAGTGGGATGACATCGCGTTGCTGCAGGGGCATGCTTTCGTCAACGACGGCGACAGGACACTGATCTGGTATTCACATTGGGACACCGGCGCTCAGCTCCGCAACATGGAGATTGGACTCGCCACGTTGCGGCGAGACGGCTTCGGCAGCCTCTCGCCGAAAGTGGCCGACAACGATGCACATTTCGTGACATCCCCCTTCACCGCGCGCGAGGTGGCGCTGAACGTGGAAGACGTCCGTCCCGACGCCTCCCTGACGGTCCAACTGCTGGACGACCAGGATCAACCGCTCGCCGGATTCACGACGCAGGTCACGACCAGCGGCTGGCGGGTGCCCTTGATGTGGCCTCAGCCGTTACCGACCGACCGGCCCGTGGCCTTGCGCGTCGCCTATCCCGCGCATAGCACCGCGAGGGTTTACGCCATCTATGTGAACGAGTGATCGGGAGGCAGGATGTGCGGGCTCAACAGATGCGCGGCAGCTGTTCGCCGGCCAGCAGACTGACGATCCGCTCACCGCCTATCCGCGTCCGCAGCACCACGACTCCGGGATGATCGGCGACCACCTGTCCGATGATCGCCGCGCGGACTCCCATCGGATGCGCACGGACTGCGTCGAGCAACCGATCGGCGTCTGCCTCGGGGACCACGGCGATCAGCTTTCCCTCATTCGCGACGTACAGCGGATCCAGGCCGAGCAGTTCGCAGGCGGCCCGCACCTCGGTGCGGACGGGGAGCGAGCGTTCGTCGATCCGCACGCCCACGCGAGACGCCGCCGCCAGTTCGTTCAGTGCGCTAGCCAGTCCGCCGCGAGTGGGGTCCCGCATGCACCGCACTCCAGAGCACGTGGCGAGAATCCGTTGGGTCAGGTCGTGCAGGGGGGCCGCGTCGCTTAACAGTTCCGTCTCGAATTCCAATCCCTCGCGGACCGACATGACCGCCATTCCGTGATCACCCAGCGTGCCGGATAGCAGCACGCGATCGCCCGGCTGTGCCGCGCGGACGGACAACTGCCGCCCCGCCGGGACGATGCCGATCCCAGTCGTCGTGATGAAAACCTGATCGGCCTTGCCGCGATCGACGACTTTGGTGTCACCCGCCACCAGTTGCACGCCACTCGCGGCACAGGCCTGCTGCATCGAAGCGACGACCCGGTGCAAGACGTCGAGCGGCAGGCCCTCTTCGAGGATGAATGCCGCCGACAGGTACTGGGGTACCGCTCCTCCGACCGCCAGATCGTTCACGGTGCCAAACACGGCCAGCCTGCCGATATCGCCTCCCGGAAAGAATAAAGGTTTGACCACGAACGCGTCCGTCGTGAACGCCAACCGCGGAGCGCCGGCTGGCGAGGTGGCTGCCGGTCCAGGCCAGTTTAGCGTCGCCTGATCTTCCAGAGCGGACAAGATGTCGTTGGAGAACCGCGGCAGAAAGACGGCCTGCAGCAAGTCCGCGCTCATCCGGCCGCCGCTGCCGTGGCCGAGCAATACCCGCGATGAATCCGTCCGTGGCAGCGGGCAGTGCTGGCCACCGAGTTCGGCTTCCTGAGACATAGCGGCACGTGTCAGCGAGTCAGCGGGTGAATGTCAGCGGCAGGGGGCAGGCGGTGTTTTCCATACAGATAATATGCCGCACAGGCGCCTTCGGACGAAACCATGGTGGCTCCCAATGGATGTTCCGGCGTACAGCGAGTACCGAAGGCCGGGCATTCGTGCGGCTTCCGGATGCCCTGCAGGACCAGCCCGCTGATGCATTCGGAGGACTCGCATCCGACGGGCTCGCTGCACGCCAGACGTTGCTCGGCGTCGAACGATTGATACGGTGCGCGCAACCGATAGCCGCTGAGCGGAATCGTCCCGATACCGCGCCAGGGCCGATCGACGATCTCGAAAACTTCCTCGATCGCTTGTCGCGCCGCCACATTCCCCTCGCGCCGGACGGCCCGTGCGTACTGATTGACGACCCCCGTCTCGCCTCGCTCGAGCATGCTCACGCAGCGATGGATGCCGTCGAGCAAGTCCAGGGGCTCGAAGCCCGTCACCACCATGGGAATTGAAAAACGTGCGGCCAGCGGTTCATATTCCTCGTATCCCATCACGGAACAGACGTGTCCCGCAGCCAGGAACCCTTGCACGCGATTGCCCGGCGCCGTCAACATGGCCTGCATGGCGGGTGGCACGCGGACGTGGGCCACGAGTACGAAAAAGTTGTCGATCCCCAGCCGTTGGGCGTGGCGAATGGCCAACGCGTTCGCCGGAGCGGTAGTTTCGAAACCCACGGCGAAGAACACGACCGCTCGATCGGGATGCTGGGCAGCGATTTTCAGGCAATCGAGTGGCGAATAGACAATCCGCACGTCCGCTCCGGCGGCCTTCGCAGCGAACAAGTCTCCGCGGCGGCCCGGCACGCGCAACATATCTCCAAAAGAACAGAAGATGACACCTGGTTGGCTGGCCAATTCCAACGCCCGGTCGATCATCTCCGCGGGAGTGACACACACGGGGCACCCCGGTCCGTGCACCAACTCGATCGCCGAGGGCAACAATTCGTCGAGGCCATATTTGAGGATGGTATGCGTCTGGCCGCCGCACACTTCCATGATCGTCCACCGCCGAGTGGTGACGGCATGGATGGCGCGGCGTAGCCTCTCGGCCGCGTCAGGATCTCGATATTCGTCCTGGAATTTCATGGTTCGCCGGGGTGTTGTGCGGGCCGAGAGGACGCGTCGGGCAAGCCCTCGGAACCGGACTCACCAAGCTCGTCCATGCGTGCCAGGAATTCAAACACCTGCTGTGCTTCCCGTTCGTCGATGATCTGTAGGGCAAAGCCGACGTGAACGAGAACGTACTGACCGGGCTGAACATCCGGGGTACATTCGAGACAGATCCGCTTGGCGATCCCGCCAAAGTCGATCTTGCCCATCAGGATCCCTTGCTCCTGGTACGTTTCCACAACGCGTCCCGGTATACCCAGACACATGGCTGTCCTCCAGTCGTCAACTTAACACCTGGCCCGGCCAACTCCCATGCCCTCGCCTCACAGCCCGTCCTTGCAGAACGTCGCACAAGGACGAGAACCCACGGCGATGTGTCGGATTTCGGGATGGCTTGATGCCTAAGGCCGCTTTCTGTTAGGGTGACTGTTGCGGCGAGGCCGGGCCGTTTATCGCGGGGGCTTGTTTCGAGAGGGTCTGAACCATGTCTCGACGAACGGCCCTGGCGGCGGCGTTTCTTGCGCCTGTGCTTCTGACCGCTTGCCAACAGCAGCCACTTTCCCCGCTACCGGCTCCGGACGGCCCTTCGTCGCCGAAGAGCGTCGACGCTGCGAAACCTGTGGCGCACAGCGCCCCGCAGACGACACTCGTTGAGCTGCAGGACGTCGACATTCGATCGCTCGTCGTCTCGGTGAATGCAAAGGTTCCGCTTCCCCCTGTGGACTTCCAACGGGGCCACGTGACCCCTTGGACCGTTGACTTCGTCCGGGTGAAGCAGTCGCCACAGGGATTCATCATCGAATTACCAAGCAACTCGCCCATTCCTACTCCGACGATTTACCGGGGGAAACTCTACATCAGCGGGGGATTCAGTTCTCGCGAGTATTACTGTCTCGACGCGCGCACCGGATCACCGATTTGGGCCAAGGAGTTGGATGATGATGGCCCCTCGTCAGCGATGCCCTCCGACGACCTGATCATTCTGGGCAGCGAGTCGTGCACGCTGTTCGCGTTACATGCCGAAACGGGTGAAGGGATGTGGTCGCACTGGTTGGGAGATCCCCTACTCTCCATGCCGACGATTGCCGAGGGACGAGTGTTCATGGTCTATCCAGCAAGCGAAGCTTTCGCAGAGGAGCTGCCCGGTGAGGCGGCGATGTCGGAAGAGGAAGTCACATGGCAAGATGGTTTCTTACCCACCCACGCAGTCGCTTGCTTTGACGCGTCATCAGGTCAATTGATCTGGCGTCGGTGGATCGACAGCGATTGCATGAGTGCGCCCTTGGCCGCCCATGGCGAACTGATCGTCGCGACGCTCAGCGGCACGGTTTATCGGTTTGCGCAGCGCGATGGGACGATCCATGCTGCTCACCGACTGAACGCGACTTCCACGCCTGTCCTCGTCGATCAACGATTGTACATGACGCGTCGGGCCGACGTTCTGGACGCAGAGGAGGTAGCCGAGTGCTTGACGTTAATGAACGTTCGAAGCAACCGGCTGCTGTTTGCCGCCGCTCGGCGGACAGCTCCTTATCTGGACCAGAACGTGCAACGTGCGGCGAGCTACAGCATGGGTGCCGATGGCTTTGAGCAGATGAACGGTATCGGTGGTGGCGGGTTTGGGGGCGGCTTTGGCGGAGGCGGCCATTTCGCCGTGGCAGACGACGGAACTTCGCCGGAAGCCCCGCCGAATCCGTCAAGCCCGCAGGGGCAAACGTCAAGTAACGCCACCGCGACAAGACCTTACGACGCTCTGGGAGTGACCGAACTGCAGGCCGCCAGCAACATCGGACTGGGGAATGTCTCCACACTTCAGAATTTCCAGGGTTCTCGCATACTTGTTTTTCGCGACTTGCTCATCAATTGCATGGGAGATCAGCTGACATGTGTGGATGCTCATACGGGTAATGTGAAATGGACGAAGCCCGTAGAAGGTGATCTGGTTGAGTCGGGTGGACACCTGGCAACTCCTCCGATTGCCGCGGGACACTCGATCATCGTTGGTACCGTCTCCGGTAAGGTCTTGCGGATTGTGCCCACCACGGGAGAAACGCTGCAATCGTTCGATATTGGATCGGAGATTCGTTCTCCTCCGGTTGCTGCCGACGGACGCATTTACGTCGCGACACTAGATGGCAAGGTGGTTTGCATCAACACAACGGATCCGAGCGTGACCGGCTGGCCGATGTGGGGCGGGAATCCCGGGCATACGAACTGCGTTGAAACAGCAAACGAGCCCAAGCCCGTGTACTGACCCACTTCGACTCGTTCAGCAGACTGCGCAGGCGAGATTGAACGCGGTTCGGCCTCGCCGCCGGAGCCGCCCCCCGACGGCACCTCCGCTGCGGCTACGGGTTAAACGATTATCCCCGGTCACGGATCTCGCAAGGCTTCCAGCGCCTCGCGCGCGTCCTGGCGACCCGCCTCAGCCTCAGCGGGGTCGATCGCCTGGCGAACAAGTTGCTCCCACTGCTCCAGGGACGCACTCAGCTGTTCGCGGGCGGAAGTGACGTCGCGGGCCTCGATGGACAGCATGCCGGCCGCGTACTGCGCGACAGCCAAATCGCGCCGGCAGGTGGTCAAGTCCGGCTGCGCCGCGACGATGGGTTCCAGCAGGCCGATGGCCTGTGCGAGCGACGGCCGGGCCACTGCGAACTCGCCGCGTGCTTGTTGCAGCTGGCCCAGATTCAGGTAGCTGGCCGCCAACTGGGCGCGGTAGGGGATGACCCCGGGGTTCGCTCGCGCGAGTCGGTCCAGGATCTGAATCGCTCTTGAGTAGGAAAGGTGAGCGCCGGTCGAAGCTTCGTCCTCCTGCTGGACATCGCCCAGCAGTCGGAGGCAGATCGCGAGGCGGAATTCGTCGTCAGGAATCACGGGATCGTGGCGACTCAGCTTGTCGAACCAGGTCTCCGCGGCCAGGAACTGGCGGCGGGCACGAGCTGTCTCGCCTTGGCGCAGGGCCCAGTTCCCCTGGTTGAACGCATTGGTCGCCAAGTCCCGCCAGACGTCGGTCGATTCGGGATGCGATTGGACTAACGACTGTTGAAGGTCCTGAGAGGCCGGAAAGTGTGCTAGGGCAGCCTCAACCTGTCCCCGGTCGGACTCGACCAAGGCAAGATTCATGGTCGTGCTGGCCACCGCCCGCTGATACTCCAGATCGCCGGGGAAGCGGGCGGCGAGCCGGCGGCGGAGCGCGAGCGCCCGATCGTAGGCGTCGACCGCCGCCGCCAAATCCTGCCGTTGATGTTCGACTCGCCCGATGCGATTGAGCGTCACGGCCAGGGCAGCCAGTAAATCCGGATCGTCCGGCCTTTCGTTTGCCAGGGCCTGCTGGAGCTCGCGCGCTCGCTCGTACCAGGGCAGGGCCGCCTGCGGCGACTGCAACTCCTCGGTGATGCATCCAATCTGAAACTCGGCGGTGGCCAATTCCTTTCGCACGCGGGCGTCGCCGCGCCGCCGGTCGAGGAATTTTTCATAGTAGGCCAGCACTTCCTGCAACAGCTCTCGCCGCAAAGGTTGCATGCCGGGCTGGTTCAACAAGCCGTCGTTTGTCACCCGTGTGCCGAGCCGCCGTACCGTCTCGAGTGCATCGTGAAAACTCTCGTCAGTTCGGACGCGGGCGTCCTGTTCGACCGCCAACGTACGCTGCTGCTGCCGGTAGGCGAGCAGCGTCGCGGCAAACGCGACCAGCAAACACGTTGCCGCCATCGCCCCGAAGGCTGCCGGCAGCGGATTGCGGCGGACCCACCGCTGCGTGAGATACAACCAGCTCGCCGGGCGGGCGTGAATCGGCTGCCCCAGCCGAAAACGGCGCAAGTCGTCCGCCAGCTCACTGGCCGACGTGTAGCGGCGTACTGTCTCCTTCTGGAGGCACTTGAGGCAGATCGTTTCCAGGTCGGGCTCGATCGCCGGATTGAGCCTGCGCGGCGGCACCGGATCCTGCTGCAATACCTGCCGTAACGTTTCGACGGGCGTGGCGGCCTGGAACGGTGGCCGCGCCGTCAGCATGTGATACAGCGTCGCTCCCAGTGCATACACGTCGGTCTGCACGGTCACGTTCGACGAGTCGCGGGCCTGTTCGGGTGACATGTGGGATGGTGTCCCCACGACGTCGCCCGTCTTGGTCATCGCATCCGCCTGCTCGACCACCTTGGCTAATCCAAAATCGACGACGAGCGGACGATTGGACTTTATCTCCAGCAAGATGTTCTGGGGCTTCAAATCGCGATGCAGGATGCCGTGCCGGTGGGCCTCGTGGACGGCCCCGGCGATCGCTTCGACGTATTCCGCCGCGACTCGGCTGTCGAGCGGCCCGCGAGTAAGTAACTCGGATATCGTGGGTCCTTCGACGAGCTGCATAGAAAAGAACGGTTGCCCGTCTACTTCACCAACCTCATAGACGGTCACCAGGTTCTCGTGCTGCAGCCGAGCCGCAGCCAAAGCTTCGTTCCGGAACCGATCCTGGACCTCCCGCCAGCGACTCTCGGTCAGCCCGTCCCACCGCTCACGCCCGATCACCTTGAGTGCGACGCAGCGATGAGCGGAACGCTGCAAGGCGCGGTAGACCACACCCATGCCGCCTCGCCCAATCTCATCCAGCAGCTCGTTGTCGCCGAAACGGCGGGGCATCGCCGCCCGCTCAGCCCCGCCGCCGCCCGGCCCGCGGTCCGTCCAGGTTGCGTCGCGCACGCCGGCGTGCGTGACTGCCGCCTCCATGAGACTGCCGG
>JBFWYF010000255.1:0-8771 GCA_050186685.1 Pirellulaceae bacterium | reverse complement strand
ATGCGGAACCGGAGCATCCCTACCGCAGCGTCTACCAGCGGGATCGGGACCGCATCCTGCACAGTTCCGCGTTCCGGCGATTGAGTGGCAAGACGCAGGTGTTCACCGGCGACATGGGGGACTATCACCGCACTCGGCTGACCCATACCTACGAAGTGGCCTCGATCGCCCGCACGCTCTCTCGGGCACTGCGATTGAACGAGGACCTGGCCGAGGCTTTGGCGTTGTTTCATGATGTGGGGCATCCACCATTCGGCCATGCTGGGGAAGCGGCCCTGCATGCATGTCTCCGCGATCACGGTGGCTTCTCGCATAATCAACATGCCCTGACCGTCGCCGAAGAGATTGAGCAGCGCTATCCAAACTTTCCCGGCCTCAATCTGACCTGCGAAGTGCTCGATAGCCAGGTGGCACGTGCGGAGCGTGCGGCCGATTCCGTGCCCCTACTCGAGGCGCAAATCGTCGATGCCGCGGATAGCATCACCTACGACGCCCACGATACGGATGATGCCGTAAAGTTGGGACTGCTGAACATCGAACAGCTGGCGGACATCCCCCTGATCGCGCGTATGGTGCAACGTGTTCGCCGCCGGTTCGCCACCATCGACGGCAGCGCGCTCCGCAAGGCATTGGTGCACGAGCTGATCGATTATCAAGTCAGCGATGTGCTGCGCGTCAATGATGCGGCATTGACGCAGGGCAATTACTCGAGCGCTGCCGAGGCTCGTCAAGGCGGTTATCGAGTCCGGCCGAGCCAGGAACTGGCCGAGGAAAAGGCCGAGCTGGAGCGCTATTTGTATCTGGCCGTCTACCGTCATCCGCGGCTGCTGGAAGTGCGGGCCGAGGCCCAGCAACGTCTGCGCGAGCTGTTCGATTTCCTCGTCGGCCATCCTCATCACCTGCCGGAGTTCTTCCAGGAGCGCATTCCCGGTCGCGGCCTGCAGCGGGCGGTTGGCGACTACATGGCCGGCATGACCGATCGCTTCTTCCGCCAGCAATACGAACGGCTGCGTCCCGGCGGAACTGGGGGGTAGTCTGAACGAGGGGACTGAGTTTACAATGAGGCGGTTCTCGGACGAACTGCCCGTGCTTGCGAGTGATGCGCCGTCCCGACCACCTCCCGCCTTCGCGCTCTGATTCATTTACGCTGGCACAGTAGAGTACATCATGGCATTGTGGATCTTGCGTAGCTTTTTCCTCGTGGCTGCGGCGGGGGTCTCCGTTGCCATTGTTAAGACGGCGGAAGACACCGGGATCAGTAATCCCTGGCTGGTCTTCGTGCTGCTCATGATCGGCAGCGTCGCCCTGATCGGTGTCGACATCGCCGTCAGGAAAAAGCGCATCGAGACGATCAGCTGCATTTACTTCGGCATTGTGATCGGCCTGTTCCTGACGTACGTCCTCGGCTTTACCATGGAGCCGTTGTTCTACGGCGATGGAATGGTCAGCGGTGGCGCCAAGAACGTGGTGCAGCTCGCCATCGGTGTGGCCTTGTCGTACATTTGCATCAGCTTCTTGCTGCAGACTCGCGACGACTTCCGGTTCATTATTCCGTTCGTGGAGTTCTCGAAGGAAGTCAAAGGGGTCAAGCCCTACTTGCTCGACACGAGTGTCGTCATCGACGGCCGGATCGCGGACCTCGTTGAGACGAACATCTTTGACAATCAACTCGTCATGCCGCGGTTCGTCCTGACCGAGCTGCAGGCCATTGCGGACAGTGGCGACAAGCTGCGTCGCTCGCGCGGGCGCCGAGGCCTCGACATCTTGAACCGGCTGCGCACGAACAGCCTCGTCGACTTCCGCATCCACGACCGCGAAAGTCCGGAAATGGCCGGCCAGCCGGTCGACATGAAGCTTGTGCTCCTGGCGAAGCACCTGCAGGGCAAAGTCGTAACGGGTGACTACAACCTGAACAAAATGGCCAAGATTCACGGTGTGCCCGTCATTAATCTCAATGACATCGCCAACTCGCTCAAGCCGGTATACCTCCCCGGTGAGTCGCTGGACGTGCGTATCGTCAAGCCCGGTGAGGAACTCGGCCAGGGCGTCGGCTATCTGGACGACGGCACGATGATCGTGATTGAAGCCGGGCGGGAACATATCGGCAAAAATGTGCGGATTGCCGTCACCAGCGTGTTACAGACCAGCGCCGGACGGATGATCTTCGGCCGTTATTTGGAATTGGCCTAGTCTCGGAAGTCGAATGTAGCGGAATTCGCGAGACTTCCGGCGCCCTGTAGCGGAAGTCGCAAGACTTCCGAGATGTCGCGGAGTCGGAACGCTTGCGAGTTCCATTCAGTTCCGCGACGATGAGCTCCGCTTATGATCGACCGCTTGACCCCGACGCAACGTCCGGCTGCAACCCCCCGCGGGTATCAGTCCTGGCGGGACTTGCTGTTCCTCCACTGGCCGGTCCCGCTCGACATCCTGCGTGCACGCGTGCCGAGCTCGCTGGAGCTGGACCTGTATCAGGGGGTGGGCTACGTGGGGCTCGTCCCGTTCGCCATGCGCGGCGTACGTCCGGCCTGGTGGCCGCGATGGTGCGGGCAGTCGTTTCTCGAGACGAATGTGCGCACGTACGTGGTGCACGAAGGGCGCCCCGGGGTCTATTTCTTGTCGCTCGAAGCCGCTTCGGGACCTGCCGTCTGGGCGGCGCGCCGATTCTGGGGACTGCCGTACTTCTGGGCCGACATGCACATGACGAGGACCGGAGACGAGGTGAGTTACGGTTCGCAGCGTCGCCGTGGTTCCGCACGCCTGGCGGTGCGATATCGCATCGGGAAACCCCTCGGGGAGTCGGCTCCGGATTCCCGGGAATTTTTCTTTCTCGAGAGGTACCTGCTGTTCGTCGAGCGGCGCAGCCGGCTGTACGTCGGCCAGGTCCATCATCGTCCCTATCCCGCTCAGTCGGCGCAGGTTCTGGAGATTAGCGACGAGTTGATCCAGGCCGCTGGGCTGGGCGCTGTCACGGGGCCCCCGGCTTTGGTTCATTACAGTCCCGGAGTCGATGTCGAGGTATTCGCCCTGCGGCGGGCCTGATCTGCTGGTCCGATGTATAATGCGGACCGGAGGGCATCTGCATGACAAGGTCGAGTTCCAGAGGTTGGGGTACGAGCTGGCTGGTGGCCAGCTGTCTGGCAAGCATCATGATGGCCGGCACGGCGTCGGCGGCCGAGCCTGCTGTTGCGACTCGGGGAGTGGCGCGCTTCCATCCTGCGGAGGGCGAACCGCAGTTGGACACACGGTTCCAATTGCCCGCGCACGAGTTTGCGTACGAGCTGACGCCGTTTCCGAAGGTCTCGGAACGAATCGCGTTGTCGACGGTCACGTTTCCTTCTCCGGTTGTCACCGCTTCGCCGGAGAACAACACCGTCCACTGCGAGTACTACCAGCCGAATGTGCCCGGCAAGGTACCGGCCGTCATTGTCCTGCATATTCTGGGTGGTGATTTCCCGTTAGCACGGGTCTTTTCCAACGCCATCGCCCAGCGGGGTACGGCGGCGTTGTTCCTGAAGATGCCCTATTACGGTCCGCGTCGTCCCCCCAACTCGCCCAAACGCATGATTTCGCGAGATCCGGAGGAGACGGTGGAAGGCATGACGCAGGCGATCCTCGATATCCGTCGTGCGGCAGCGTTCCTGGCTTCCCGGGAAGAAATTGATGCCGGCGAGTTGGGCGTCTTCGGGATCAGCCTGGGGGGGATTACCGGCGCTCTGGCACTGACGGCTGAACCGAGGCTGAAAAATGGCTGTCTGCTGTTGGCCGGCGGCGACATGGCGCAGATCGCCTGGTCGTCGCGGGAACTGGAGGCGACGCGCCAGTACTGGCTCGAGCGAGGTGGCACGAAAGAGTCTTTCTTCGACGTCATGCGGGCGATCGATCCCGTCACGTACGCCGCGCAGGTGCAGGGGCGGCGGTTGTTGATGTTGAATGCGACCGACGACGAAGTGATCCCCCGGTCGTGTACGGAGTCGCTATGGAAGGCTTTTGGCCGGCCCGAGATCGTCTGGTACGATGGCGGGCATTATTCCGTCGCCCGCCACATGCTGCACGCGATGAAACGCACTCAGGATTTTTTCGCCCCTGCAGTTCCTGCTGAGTGACCCATCTGGATGACACACCACAAGACGCTGCCGGCTCTCAAGGAATATCCTGTCGCCATCGCGATTCCCGTACAGTGGGGTGACCAGGATGCGTTTGGCCATGTGAACAACACCGTCCCGATCCGTTGGTTCGAGTCGGCCCGGATCGCCTATCTCGAACAGAGCGGGATGGGGCACCTGATGAACGTCAGCGGACTCGGACCCATCCTGGCCGCTATTTCCTGCAGCTACCGGAGACAGATCCACTTTCCGGATACCGTGCACATCGGAGCGCGTGTTTCCCAGATCGGGAAAACGAGCATGATGATGGAGCACGTCGTTTACAGCGAACGGCTGAGCGAAGTGGCCGCGGAGGGCACTTCGACCGTCGTCATGTTTGATTACGCAGTAAACAAGCCCAAGCGGATGCCCGAGGACATTCGGGCCGCGATCGAGCGGCTGGAAGGCAAACCGCTGAACCATCCGCGAAGCTAGTCCCCGATCACTTTCACAAGCACCCGTTTGGGCCGGCGTCCATCGAACTCGCCATAGAAGATCTGTTCCCAAGGCCCGAAGTCGAGCTTCCCATCGGTGATGGCGACCACGACTTCGCGTCCCATGACTTGTCGCTTCAGATGCGCATCGGCGTTGTCCTCTCCCGTGCGGTTGTGGTGGTAGTGGTTCGGATCGGGGTTGAACGGAGCCAGCCTCTCCAGCCACTTTTCGAAATCGTGGTGCAGCCCCGTTTCGTCGTCGTTCACGAAGACCGATGAGGTAATATGCATCGAATTGATCAGGGCTATCCCCTCCTCCACTCCGCTCTTCCTGACAGCTTCCTCTACCTGCGGCGTGATATTTACAAACGCCAGCTTACGTGGAATGTTCATGGTCAAGTATTCCGTGTGGGATTTCATGCTGTGTTCTCTCTTTGAAAACGTGCGTCTTTTTGGTGTGGTCCCCGTCTGTATGGTCGGAAAGGCTGATCGTCAGCCGCAAACGAAGCGAAAGCACAAGGGACAGAGCCATGAAGAACGAATCCGCCGTGCAGTTCGAGACGGACAGCCGAATCCATATGGGTTTGGCGGTCAAGAGCGAGGGAATGCAGCATCATTCGAGTCAGGACGAGTGTTGCGCCGCTAAGCCCGGCTGCTGCGACGACAAGGCGGCTTGTTGCACCGCAACAAGTGATTCCGCGAAAATCGAAGGCCAGCCGTCCGCCTGCAGCTGTTCTATGTAACCGAAGAAAGAGGCCGTCTGATGCCGAGCCATCCTTCGACGGATGCGATCTGGGCGAACCTGAGTTCGGACCTGCGGCGGTTTATCCGCCGCAGGGTTTCCGACGACCATCTCGCCGACGATCTGCTCCAGGAGACGTTCTTGCGGGTCCACCGCAAGATTGGGACGCTTCAGGAGTCCGATCGTCTCGCGGCATGGGTGTACCAGATTGCCCGGAACGTGGTACACGACCATTACCGCAAGACGGCGAATTCGACCGTGGCGCTCGCCGACGCCGACCCAGCTGATGATTGTGACGATCACTTGAGCCGGCTTCGTTGCTCGGGCGCTGGCTGGCTGGACGAGATGATCCGCTCGCTGCCGGAAGGTTACCGGGAGGCCGTACAGTTAGCCGAGATCGAGGGGCTGGCGCAGCAAGAGGTCGCCGATCGGCTGGGCCTGTCGCACTCCGGTGCGAAGTCCCGTATCCAGCGAGGGCGGGCCATGCTCAAGGACGTATTGGAACAGTGCTGCCACTTCGAGTTCGACGGTCGGGGAAACATGATGGGTTACGATCCGAAGCCCGATCGCAAGGTGTGCCGAGATTGTGGGGAGTGACCCGGCGACTTCGACCATGACGCATCCAGGCGGGGCCCACTTCACACGCTCCCCCATCCGGGTCGTAATTGGCAGCGAGCTCCAACGGTGTCGGCCCGGAGGCGGTCCTACGTAGACGGAAGCTCCGTGAGGTCGTGATATCCGATCATTTCTATTTCTCGCGCATGGTCCCGCGCCAGACGACGCAGTTGTTCAAGGCTTGCCCGACGCTGTTCATCGTCGTCTGCGCGTTGGGCGGCGATGAGCGATACGGGATGATCATCGGTCGTCAGCTCGATACGCAGGTAGTAAGCATCTCCAGCATGCAGGAGCCACCGGTCTTGCTGCTGAATCGCGACGCCGCAGTGACCCAGCGTGTGGCCGGGCAGCGGGACCAGCAGTACCTCCGATGACAGTCCGACGTCGAGGCGACGAGCTGCCAGCCCATACCAGGTTCGGTCTGCACGTTCGTACGTCTTCCACCTTGGACCATGGGCGAATTGCGTCGGGACGTAGCGCCAGTGACCACCGGCGATGCCGGCCCTTTCGTCGGCCGAAACGTGGACCTCGGCCTCGGGAAAATCAGTAAGTCCCCCCACATGGTCGGGGTCGCCGTGCGTAATCACGATATGCCGCACATCTGTGGGCGAGAATCCAGCATCTTGCAGCCGACGAACCGCGGTGTCGGATTCGTCGAACTGAAATCCGGCCATGTCGATGAGCGGCTGTCCCAGCCGTTTGACCGGATTCCGCACATCCTCAAGGCCGATCCCGGTATCCACGAGCACCAGGTGCTTCCCTTCCTGGAGCAGCAGGCAGTGACATACGATCGTGGGATACGTCGGGACGACGAGTGTTCCGCAATTGATATGGCGAATTCTCACAGCATCCCCTCCAGGCCAGGGGCGGGTCCTCGCGCGCAGCCGCCGCAACCTCGGTCATGAACGCAGGCGAGGTCCGTGTCGTATGCCTGTTCCCGTGTCATCCACCCCGCCCTGTTCGAGCCTCCGTAAGGATGTCAGGGAGCGTTCGTACGACCCACCTCGGATTCGCCGCGCAATTTTACCCATGACACCTGCGTCACGAGCTGGTTGAGCGAAGCGAACGAGATGTGAGCGTTCGTTGCGTAACGCGGGGAACTGTTGGCAGGAAACGTCGCCAGCGTGGCATCCCCGACCAGGAACACATTGAAATCGCGAGACAGGTTTTCATAGCCCGCCGTGGTGCGGCAAAAGCACATGTCGGTGGCGTATCCGGTCAGGAGGATGTGCCGGACCTTTTGGTCCTGGAGGAATTTTCGCAGAGGATCGTACCCTTCGTCGTCGAAGATGACGATGTCGTCGTGTGCGATCGTCACATCGCTGCAGACCGGAATTGGCAGATCCCAGAACCCTTTGCCGTTGTACTTGGCGCCCGCATCCAAGCCCGGAAACTGGCGAAAGTAGTCGATGACTGGCCGGTCGTGCGATAAGGTCAGCTGCGAGACGAGCGGTTCGGCCCGATAGGAGAACTGCTGCAACGTAGCCGTAAGTTGCTTCTGGGCCGCGGCACGTTCGGCCGATGTCGGGTTGCGGTCCAGCGACCGATAGAGCTGCTTACGAATGGGATCGGCCCCTCCCCGCAAGCTGTACATGACGCAGGCTACTTTTCCCCGCAGTCGCTGGAGAAAGGGATCGATCACCTCGCGGGTGTGGCGGCCCGCCAGGTGGTTCTTGTCGACGGTGCAGAAATCGGCGACACCCGCCGGCTCGGGCGTATTCCAGCCTTGCCCATCGTCGATTCCCCAAGGATGTACCATGATCACCGCCGTCTCCGCAGCGCGCAGCCGGTTTGGCATTTCGATGATTCCACGCGCGTTGTACGAGAAACGCCACGCACGCACCTCCAGGTCGGCCTCAGGGTCATCCACCAGTACCGGGGCCTCGTAGCGGCGCAGTTCGATGATCGGCTGCACAAATTCCGGATAATCGTTGAGTAGCGGAGCGGGATCCTGCAGGGGGGTCAGTTGATTCACATAGGTCCGCTGGCTGGAGCCCTGCCTGGCGGCGGGCTCCGGCGGCTGCGCGGATCCTGAATCCGCCCAACTGCACAACAGGAACCAGACCAACAACCCGTGTTTCGATGGAGACAGGTGACAAGGCATGAGGCAACTCCGGAACAGGGCTCTTTGCGAGGCAGACTCCGCGGCAACCGCCCAGGCCGCGGAGGCGGCGATTCGCTCGCGCGTGTAGCCTACTCGACCCGTCCTAGTCCGTCGAGCGAAACCAGTTTCTGTCCGTATACCCACATAGCTGACTGCGAAGGTTCCTCAAGTCCCCTCTACGGTTACTCCGGGAGAGGGCCGGGGGGCTGGGCTGGGGCCTAGCGTAACGAAATACCCTTCAGCCGCAGGGCGTTCGTAATCACCGAGACGGAACTCAAGCTCATCGCCGCCGCGGCCAGCATGGGGTTCAGCAGCAGGTGTTCCGAGACGGCATAAAGCGCACCCGCAGCAACAGGAATTGCCAGGGTGTTATAGATGAGCGCGAAGAACAGGTTCTGTCGAATGTTGGTCATGGTCCGTGAGCCGAGTTGCAGGGCCTTGGCAATGCCTTGCAGATCACCTTTGACAAGTGTTACGCCCGCCGACTGGATGGCGACGTCGGTGCCGGTTCCCATGGCAATTCCCACATCCGCTTCGGCCAGTGCGGGGGCGTCGTTGATGCCATCCCCGGCCATGGCGACTTTGCGGCCTTCCTCACGCAAGGCCTGAATGCGCTGCCGCTTGTCCGCCGGCCGCAGGTTCCCCTCGAAATCGTCCAGACCAAGCTGATTGGCCACTCCCCGCGCGGTTCTCTCGTTGTCGCCAGTCAACATGACCAGCTTCAGTCCCCGCTC
>JBFWYF010000254.1:0-8784 GCA_050186685.1 Pirellulaceae bacterium | reverse complement strand
GCTCGCACGGGTATGCGAGCGACAGGGTCCGGTGACGTATGACGGTCAAAGCCTTGAATCATGTCGGCATCGCCGTCCGCTCAATCGAAGCCCAGCGTTCCTTCTATGAAGGCACGCTCGGCGCCGTGTTCGAGGGGATCGAGGACGTGCCGGACCAGAAAGTGAAAGTCGGATTCTTCCGGGTCAACGACGTTCGGCTGGAATTATTGGAGCCAACCGATCCCAGCAGCACCGTTCAGGCGTTTCTGGATAAGCGGGGCGAGGGCCTGCACCACTTGGCCTTCACCGTCGACGATATCCGGGCCCGAATCCGGGAACTGCAGGCGGGCGGGTTGCGGATGATCGACAATGAGCCGCGGCCTGGGGCCCACCGCATGCAGATCGCGTTCCTGCATCCCAAGAGCAGTTGCGGGGTGCTAACGGAACTGTGCGAGCCGCGGCCGCAACATGCCTGAGCTTCCACCACCTTCATAAGGAGTCACGGACATGGGCCTGTTTTGTCGTCACATGGCTGGCGGGAATGGGCTAGCGATGTTGACAAGGTGCGAGCGATCGAGGATGAGGGTTCCGGAAGGCAAGAGGCTGGACGGGTAGCTGCGGCCTGAGGGCTGCGTCACGCCGTCCGGCAGGAACAAACAGATCCGCACTTCAACCGCGATCGATGTGCGTTGGCGGGATCAAGGAAGATCGTGGAACTGCTCAAGGACGAGTGACATGCGAGGCGAGATGAACTTCCCGGTTGTGACCGCAGCCGAGGCTGCGGTGTGGGTACCCGACGGGGCCATGGTAGCGTTCAGCGGATTTACGCCGGCGGGTGCAGCCAAGGCCATGCCCTTGGCGTTGGCAGCCCGGGCACGCGCGCTGCACGCGAAAGGGGAACGGTATCGCTTACGGGTCCTGACGGGGGCATCAACGGGCGCCAAGTTGGACGACGCCTTAGCGGAAGCGAACGCCATCAGCTGGCGCGCCCCCTATCAGTCGTCGCTGCCCTTGCGACACCAGATTAATGAGGGACAGGTGGACTTCGTGGACATGCATCTGTCGCACGTACCGCAATCGGCCCTGTTTGGATTCTTTGGCAAAATCGACTTCGCGGTCATTGAAGCGACCGACATTACGAGCGATGGTCGGGTGTATTTGAGCACCTCGATCGGCGCGTCGCCAACGTTCTTGCAGGCGGCCGAGAAAGTGATCATCGAGCTGAACCGCGCCCAGCCCCGACGGATCAGCGAAATGGCGGATATCGTAATTCCCAAGCCTCCGCCGTATCGTTCCGCTTTGGATTTGGACCATCCGTTGCATCGGATCGGCAAGACATACACACGCGTGGATCCTGAAAAGATCATCGGGATTGTCGAGACGCATGAGCTGGATGAGACCGGTGAATTAGCACCGTCGGATGAGGTGAGCCGCGCGATTGCGGGGCACGTGGTGAAGTTCCTGACGGACGAGTTAGCGGCCCGAAGGTTGCCTCACGAGTTCCTGCCTTTACAGAGCGGCGTCGGAAACGTCGCGAATGCGGTGCTGGAAGGGATCGGCGACAGCCCGGATATTCCGGATTTCGAGATGTATACCGAGGTCTTTCAGTCGTCGGCATTCGAATTGATGGCGCGGGGCCGTCTGACGGGCGCCAGCACCTGTGCGCTGGTTATTTCCCCCACGCAGATGGCGCAGCTGCGCGAGAATTTCGATGAATTCAGTGCGCGAATCGTACTGCGTCCCCAGGAGATCTCGAACAACCCGGCCGTGGTGCGGCAACTGGGCGTGATCGCCATGAATACGGCGTTGGAAGTGGATCTCTACGGACATGTCAATTCGACGCACGTGACCGGGTGTCGGATCATGAACGGGATTGGGGGCAGCGGCGATTTCGCCCGGAATGCGTACGTGTCGATCTTCATGTGTCCGTCCACGGCGCGTGAAGGCCGCATCTCGACGATTGTCCCGATGTGCACGCACGTCGACCATAACGAGCATTCGGTACAGGTCGTGGTAACCGAGCACGGGCTGGCGGATTTGCGGGGGCTGGCGCCGCATGAGCGGGCCCGCCGCATCATCGACCATTGTGCACATCCGGCCTATCGTGCTTACCTTCATCGATATTTGTCCGAGGCGGGGACGGGGCACATCCCGCACGATTTGAGAACTTGTTTCGAGTTGCACCAGAACCTGATGCGGTACGGTTCGATGTTGCCGGACGTGTTCCCGACACCGTCCACGCCGCGAGTACCGGCCCTGCCTGAAACGCCGACACGCACGCCGGGAGTCGTCGCGCGAATTGGGCCCGGTCGGGGGAGTGGAACGATTTCATGTCAGCAAGCGAAAGTGTCGTGAAGGATGACTTTCCGCCCGTCAGTTACGAAGCATGGCGTGCGTTGGCGGAAGCGGACTTGCAGGGAGGCACCTTCGAGCAGAAGCTGGTCACGCACACATATGAGGGGATCGACATCCAGCCCGTCTACTGTCGCCGGGACCGGCCGGGCGTGGACGATCCGCATGGTTTTCCGGGGCAGCCGCCCTTCATCCGGGGCACGCGTCCGTTCGCGGCCGCGTTGAGCGGCTGGGACCTGCGGCAGGAGCATGCCCATCCGGATCTGGCCGCAACCAACCAGGCGATTCGCGAGGACGTCGGCGGCGGGGTGACGTCGTTGCTGCTGCGGCTGGATGCAGCCGCCTGCCATGGGCTGGATCCGGACGACCCGCATGCGGCGGAGTGGAGCGGTGTGGATGGCATCATGGCCTTTCACGTCGACGATCTCGACACGGCGCTGGCCGGCGTCGAGCTGGGACATGTGGGTGTGGCGCTGGACGCAGGCGCGGCGTTTCTTCCGGCGGCGGCAATGCTGATTGCGCTGTGGGACCGCCGAGAGGTCCCACGCACCGCCGTGCGCGGCGCTCTGTACGCGGATCCCCTGGCCGTCCTTGCTCGCGAGGGGCGTTTGCCGGTGGCGGTCCCCACTGCGCTGGCGCAGCTTACCGATCTTGCACGCTGGACTGCGGGTCACCTGCCGCATGTGACTGCCGTGGGCGTCGACACCTCACCGTATCACCACGCGGGGGCGACGGCGGCGCAGGACATCGCCTTCGCCGTTGCTACGGCCGTGGAGTACCTGCGGGCAATGACTGCAGCGAGCATGGGGGTCGATGCCGCGGCCCGGCAGATGGTCTTCCGAATCAGCCTGGGCACGCACCACTTTCTGACGATCGCCAAGCTGCGGGCCCTCCGGTCCCTGTGGTCCCGAGTGATCGAGGTAGCGGGCGCCTCACCGGAAGCCGCCGCGATGCGGATCCATGCTCGGACGAGCCGGCGCGTGTTGACGCAACGCGACCCCTACGTCAACCTGCTGCGCAACACCGTCGCGATGTTCGCCGCCGGAGTGGGGGGCGTGGACATCTTGACATCCGTACCGTTCGATTGCATGGTCGGCTTGCCGGACAGCTTCAGCCGCCGCGTGGCACGGAATACCGTGCTGATTCTGCAGGAGGAAGCCCATCTCAACCGGGTCATCGATCCGTCCGGCGGCAGCTGGTTTCTCGACACCCTGACGGACCAGCTGGCGGAAGTTTCCTGGAAGGTTTTTCAGGATGTCGAGCGCGAAGGGGGCATGCACGCTGCGCTTCGCAGCGGCTGGGTCGCGCGGCAGATCGATGCCGCGTTTGCTCCCCGCGCGAAAGATATCGCCCGGCGCAAGGAAGGAATCACGGGCGTGAGCGAGTTTCCGGATGTACGCGAACAGCGGATCGTCCATCCGGTGCCGAATGCGGAAGAATTGCGCACGGCGGCAGCCAGTCGCCTGGCGCACCTGCGTCCCCATCCGGCCGTCGCGGGAGAAGGAGGGCATGTCGACCATCATCCTAGTGGCTGGACCGCGTCGGTAATTGAAGCGGCGGCCCAGGGCGCCACCATTGGTCAGATGTCCCGGGCGCTGGGCTTCCACGAGACGTCGGCAGAGATGCCGCCGATCGAACTGCGCAGTTTCGCCGAACCGTTCGAGGAACTGCGCGACGCGAGCGACCTCTGGTGCGCGCGGCAGGGTCATCGGCCGGCGGTGTTTCTGGCCAACATGGGCCCGGTGGCCCACCATACAGCCCGGGCGACGTATGCGAAGAATTTCTTTGAAGCCGGAGGTTTCGAGGTCATCGGCAACGACGGCTTTCGCGAACCCGAGGTGGCCGTTCAGGCCTTCACGGCCAGCGGCGCGGGACTGGCCGTGATCTGTTCATCCGACAAGCTTTATCCGGATGTCGTGCCCCAACTCGCCTCGCGACTGAAGGCCGCCGGCGCCCGGCAGGTGATTCTGGCGGGTAATCCCGGCGCGAATGAAGCCACTTGGCGTGCGGCCGGCGTCGATCGATTCATCTTTGTCAAGTGCGACGTGCTGGCCACCCTCCGCGAGTTGCTGCGCGCAGAAGGAGTCTTTGCCTCATGACTTTCAACTTGCCGAACTTTGCCAACGTTCCTTTACGGTCCGACCGAGCGGTTTCGCCGCAACTGTCCGCCTGGGAAGCCGCCGCGGCGCCGCACCACGACCAGCTGACGTGGCAGACTCCCGAGCAAATCCCGGTCCGGCCGCTGTACACAGCACGCGACCTGGCGGGGCTCCCCTACGTCGATTCGATGCCTGGCATGCCGCCTTTTTTGCGCGGACCCTATGCGACAATGTACGTCCTGCGGCCGTGGACGGTCCGGCAATACGCTGGATTCTCCACAGCCAAGGATTCGAACGCCTTCTACCGCCGGAATCTGGCCGCCGGCCAGATGGGGCTGAGTATCGCGTTTGACCTGGCGACGCACCGCGGTTACGACTCGGACCATCCCCGCGTGGCAGGCGACGTGGGCATGGCAGGCGTCGCCATCGACAGCATCTATGACATGCGAACGCTCTTCGACGGCATCCCGCTGGATCGGATGAGCGTCTCGATGACGATGAACGGCGCCGTTCTGCCCGTCATGGCGCTGTACATCGTCGCGGCGGAAGAACAGGGGGTGAAGCCCGAGCAACTCAGTGGCACCATTCAGAACGACATTCTCAAGGAGTTCATGGTCCGCAACACGTACATCTATCCGCCAGAACCGAGCATCCGGATCATCGCGGATATCTTCGACTATACCAGCCGCCGGATGCCGAAATTCAACAGCATCAGCATCAGCGGCTACCACATGCAGGAGGCGGGCGCGACGGCCGATCTCGAGCTAGCCTACACGCTGGCCGATGGTCTGGAGTACGTTCGCACAGGGAAGCGAGCGGGGCTGGACGTCGACGCCTTCTGCCCGCGTCTGTCGTTCTTCTGGGCGATTGGCATGAACTACTTCATGGAAGTCGCCAAGCTGCGTGCGGCACGCGTCATCTGGTCGCGGCTGATTCAAACGTTCCAACCCCACAACCCCAAGAGTCTTTCGCTGCGTACGCACAGCCAGACGAGCGGCTGGAGCCTGACCGCGCAGGATGTCTACAACAACGTCGTGCGTACTTGCCTGGAAGCGATGGCGGCAGCCCATGGTCATACGCAGTCGCTGCACACGAATGCCCTGGACGAGGCGTTGGCGCTGCCGACCGATTTTTCGGCGCGGATCGCCCGCAACACCCAGTTGTTCCTGCAGCAGGAGACAGATACCTGCGATGTCGTGGATCCCTGGGGCGGCAGCTACTTCGTCGAACGCCTGACCAACGACCTGGCGGAACGGGCCTGGCAGCATATCCGCGAGGTCGAGGAACTGGGGGGGATGACCGCCGCGATCCAGGCGGGCATTCCCAAGATGCGTATCGAAGAAGCGTCGGCGCGCACGCAGGCGCGGATCGACGCAGGCTTGCAGACCGTCATCGGTGTGAACAAGTACCGGCCGACCACGCAAGAGCCAATGCACGTGTTGCACGTCGACAACACGGCCGTGCGGGAAGCGCAGGTTGCCAACCTGCGAAAACTGCGAGCGGAACGAGATGCGACTCAGGTGATGGCCGCGCTCGACGCGCTGACGACGGCAGCTCAACAGAAAACGGGAAACCTCCTCGAGCTGGCGGTCGAGGCAGCGAGGGCCAAGGCCACGGTCGGCGAGATCAGTACGGCGCTCGAAAAAGTCTACGGGCGTTACGAGGCGCCCGTCCAAGCCGTGCGAGGCGTCTATGCCGCTGAAATCCGAGGTGATAGTCACGTCGCGGAGGTGCGGGGGCTGGTCGAACAGTTCGCTAAGGCGGAGGGGAGGCGGCCTCGCATCCTGGTCGCCAAGATGGGACAGGACGGCCACGATCGGGGTCAAAAAGTGATCGCCAGTGCCTTTGCCGATCTCGGATTCGACGTCGACATCGGCTCGCTGTTCCGCACGCCGGCCGAAACGGCGCGGCAGGCGGTCGAGAACGACGTGCATATCGTCGGCGTCAGTTCGCTGGCTGCAGGACACCTGACCCTCATCCCGCAACTGCGCGAGGAACTAGCACGGTTGGGACGCGAGGACATGGTGATTGTCGTAGGAGGTGTGATTCCTCCCGAGGACTATGACGCCCTCTACCGAGCGGGTGCCGCGGCGGTGTTTGGGCCGGGTACGGTCATCAGCCAGGCTGCGGCCAACCTGCTGCGGATCGTGGCCCAGCGGCTGGAGATTCCCCTCGAAACGGCCGCACCGTAACCGCCGTTCTCGCCACGATCGCAGTTCAGGAGTGAAGCGGAAGGGATGCAGCAGGACACACCACCGCCGGCCCCCTCCGGGCCGCCACCTCCCGGGGGCGGGTCCGCGAAGCGCCGCGCGTTAAGCGTCAACGATTTCGAGAGCGGGGTCCGCGCCGGCGACGTGACCATCCTGGCCCGCGCCTTGACACTGATCGAATCCAATCATCCCCGGCACCAACAGCAGGCCGAACAGCTGTTGACGCGTCTGTTGCCGTTCACCGGCCGAGCCATCCGAGTCGGGATCACCGGTGCCCCCGGCGCGGGCAAGAGCACGTTCATTGAAGCGCTGGGGCTCTACCTCGTACGCAACGGTCGCCGACTCGCCGTGCTGGCCGTCGACCCGTCGAGCGGTATCAGCGGCGGCAGCATCCTGGGCGATAAAACGCGGATGGGTGGACTGGCCGCGGAGCCCTCGGCGTATATCCGTCCTTCCCCCTCCGCCGGCACGCTCGGCGGCGTGGCCCGCAAGACACGCGAGACCATGCTCGTCTGCGAGGCAGCTGGATACGATGTCGTGTTGATTGAAACCGTCGGGGTCGGACAGTCGGAGACGATGGTGGCCGATATCACCGACTGCTTCCTGGCCCTGCTGCTGCCCGGCGCGGGTGACGAGCTGCAGGGCATCAAACGGGGGCTGCTCGAACTGGTCGATGTCATCGCGGTCAACAAAGCCGACGGTGCGATGCGAGTGGCGGCGGAAGTCGCCGCCCGCCAATTCTCGCTGGCCCTGCAATCCCTCGCGGGCCGCACCGCCAGCGACGCTCCGCCGGTACTGACCTGCAGTGCCCTGCAGCACACCGGCATCGACGTGGTGTGGCAGGCGGTCGAGAACCGCTTCCGCACCCGTCAGGCTCAGGGAACCCTGGTGACGCGCCGGCAAGCCCAGAACCTGCGCTGGCTGTGGACGATTGTCGAAGACAGGCTGCGCGAGGCAGTCCATACGCATCCCGCCGTGGCCGCCATCCGCACGGCCACCGAGCAGGCCGTCCTGGATGGCACCCTCCCACCGGAAGCCGCCGCCCGACGCATCCTGCACGCCTTCGAGTCCGGGGAGCAACCCTGACCGGCCGTCCACCTCAGTCTTGAGCCCCAAGCCTCACTTCTGCGTCTGCCGCAGAGCCGTCAGCTGGTCGCGTGCCGCGAGCCAGGCGCGCGCGGGCGAGACCAATTCCGGAGGGGCTTCGCGGAGCGCCGAGCTGGCCATCCGAGGTGACCGGAACAACAGCGCGTCAAGGTCCAGCGTGGCGGTCTTCGACGGCGAATCGGCCCACGGAGGCAGCGGCCAGAATTTCAGCTCGGACCGGTCCGCGTGAGCGCGGCGATGCGCCGCGACAGCTCGGCGCAGCAAAGCGTCTTGCTGCGCCAGTTCCTCGGCGGCCACCTTCGCAGGTTCATCGCCACCGGCGTAGAGGCCGACCAGGAAGCGAGCGCTCCCGACAGTCACCAATTCGTCGCGTCCAGGCCACATCGTGGCGCGCCGCCCGAGTGCCTGGCACTGCACCAGCAAACCCTCGGCGCGCCAAGCTCGCGGCGCACGGAGCACGACGGAGAATTCGCGCGCTCCCTCCAGCGTCGCTTGCGGTGCGGGACGGCATTTGAAGTACACCGCATGCTCGCGATACAACGTGCCACTGGCGATCACCGCATCGTGCGGGGCAACCAGCTCGTAGCGCCGGGTTGTGCCACTCTTACTCGACAAGTCGCCGCTGCCCGAGGCCTTGACCAGGCAATTCTGAACTCCGGCGATCGACAGCCCCAACGAGCGGGATGACTCCGATTTTTCTTCGTGAGCAATAGGACCCGCATACGTCGAGCCGAGAACGGTCTTGGGCTGATAGTCGTGTACGGCCACGTCGCTGGACAGCGTCCGCAGGACGTAGGACAGTTCCACCAAGTCGGCGGCACCCGGGTCGGATACTAGCGCCGAGACGCGAATGCGGGCTTCCCATAACCGTTCGCCCGGATTTGCCGATTCAAACGATCCGTCGGGTACTGCGCGACACGCCACAGCGGGCGCGGTGTCGAAGTACACCTGATCGGTGCTCGTCTCGCCGCCGATCGCCACCATTTGCAGCAGCACCGTACTCCAGATCACCCCATGCACAACAGATCGGAAGAGCG
>JBFWYF010000253.1:0-8796 GCA_050186685.1 Pirellulaceae bacterium | reverse complement strand
GTTCATGGAGTATCGTCTCCGAATTAACGTGCGGATGAAGCCGTATGCCGAAGGAAGCCTTCGCTAGGGCGCTGCGTCCAGCTTCCAGATTTTGATCGAGCGGTCGAACGAAGCGGAGGCCAGCTGCCGTCCGTCGGGCGAGAAAGCGAGGCCATATACCGCGTTGTCGTGCGCCTCCAGACGCCCCAACTCCGTGCCGCGTTCGGCGTTCCACAGTCGAATTGTCCCGCCGCTATCGCCGCTGGCTAGCCAGCGCTGGTCGTCGGACAGCGCAAGGCTCTTGACCAGGCCAACGTGTCCCTCTTGCAGATGGAGCCGCTGACCGGCGGGAAGCGACCACCATTCCACTGCTCCGTGGCTGCCGCCGGAAACTAGCACGCGGCCATCGCTGAGGAACACCAAAGCCTGGGCCACACCATCATGCCCGGCGATCGTGCTGGAGGTACCCGCGGCGACATCCCACAAACGCAACGAATCGTCATTGCCTCCCGACGCCGCCCATCGTCCGTCGGGAGATAACGCGACGGAATAGACGGCCTCGGTATGTCCCGACAAGATCGTACGCAAGCTGGCCGAGTCGCAGTCCCAGACCCGCACCTGGCGATCGTGGCTACCCGTGGCGAGCCATCGTCGATCGGCGGAGATTCCCATGCATTCGATGTATTGGGCGTGGCCGGACAGCGACGCTTCCAGCGATCCCGCTGCGACATTCCAGATCCGCACGGTACGGTCGAGGCTCGCGGAGTACAATTGCGCGCCATCGGCCGAGAAAGCCACCCCGCACACACCGTCGCCGTGACCCCGCAGTCGGTTGAGTTCCTGACCAGTGCCCACGTCCCAGAGCTTGATCGTGTTGTCCAGACTGGCGGACGCCAGCCGCGCACCGTCCGGGGCGTACGCTACCGCGTACACGGAGTTCGGGTGCGTCAACGTGTGTAGCAGGCCGAAGGCGATCGCGGCCACCGCTCAGACCACCTCGGCCAACGGCCGGTAACGGGTATGGTCGACCAGGTAACGGGGGCGTCCCGAAAAATCCGGAACCGTGGTCTGCTCGATATCGATGCCCATCTGGTGATAGAGCGTGGCCAGCACCTCCTGGAAATGCACGGGACGCTCTACGGCGTGGTCTCCGAGCCGGTCAGTGGCGCCAATCACCTGGCCCGTGCGCATGCCGCCTCCGGCGAGCATCGCACAGCCGACGCTGGGCCAGTGGTCGCGGCCACCATTCTTGTTGATCCGCGGCGTACGTCCGAACTCGCCCCACACCACGATCGACACGTCGTCCATCATCCCACGCCTTTCCAGGTCCTCGACGAGTGCCGTCAGGCCCTGGTCGAGCCGAGGAAAGTGATCGCGAGCATTGTCGAAGGTGGTACCGTGCGGTCGCCCGTGCCAGTCCCAGCGGCCGTAGGCCAAGGTGACGACCCTCGCTCCGGCCTCCACCAGGCGGCGAGCCGTCAGGAAATAATCGTTCATCAAAGGTCCGGCATCGCCGTAACCTGCGGGCTCGGGCGAACCTCGACCGTAACGGTCCCGCAACGCAGGGTCTTCCTGGTCCAGATCCAGGGCGGCGGCCAGCTTGCCCGCCGTCAGGATGCCGAACGCTTGCTGTTGATACGCATCCATGCCCGCGATGGCGCCCGTGGCATCCGCCTCGCGCTGCAGCCGATCCATTTGCCGAGCAAGTTGGACGCGGCTGGACAAGTGATCGACCGAGATGCCACCCATGGAAATGGCCGCCGCGCCGCTGGCATTGGGAGTGAACGGTGCGTGGGCCGCGCCGACAAAACCCGCTTGTCCCGGGTCCGCCCAGCCTTTCCCCTTCATCTTGGGAAACAAGCTGACGTAGGACGGAATACCTGGGTCTGCGAGTCCCTGCACCTTCGAGATGTAGGCACCGAAGGAGGGCCAACCGCCCGCCGGCTGCTGCGTGACCGGCCAGCCCGTGTGGCACTGGAACGACGCATGCCGGCCTTCGGAGCCTACCAAGGACCGGATGATGGTCCATTTTTCCATCGTCGCCGCCAGACGCGGCAGGTACTCGCAGATCTGGATGCCGGGTACGCTGGTCGCAATCGGGCGGAACTCGCCGCGAATCTCGGCCGGCGCGTCCATCTTCAAGTCGACAAGGTCCTGATGGGGCGGGCCGCCCGATAGAAAGATCATGATCACAGACTTGTGTCGCCGCGGCCGCTGGGACTGCGCTTCGGCCCGCAGCAGCTGCGTCAGCGACAGGCCGCCAACCGTCAGGCCGCCGATCGTTAGAAATGACCGGCGCGTGAGACCGTCGCAGTGGCGATAAGCCCGTCCGAGCAGGGAGAGCATCGGTGATCTCCGGAAGGTTAGCGTGGCGTGAAGCGGGGCAGCCCGACTGCGTGGGGTTATAACATGCTGTCCCCCTCAGCGTCCACACTTTCTGCCCACGTGACGTGCCAATTACAACGGCTGTGTCGAACCTGCCGGCTCTTCGCGGGAAGAGCCGGCGTGCGGGACGTCAGGAAAAAACGCGTTTCTATCGCAAGAATTTCAATTGCTGGTAAAGTAGACCTTGCGGTGCGGGTGGCCGTTCGGTACCCGCTTGTGTCGCGGCATACGCGGAATGAACTCGATGGCAATGAATCACATCCCGACTGGCGCCATTGCGAAGGTGCTCTCCATCGTCGGTGGTCCCGTCGCCCGACGGCTGGCACGCTGGGGACCGATGGTCGAGCAGATCAACGCCATGGAGAACGAACTCCAGCCCGACAGCGACCAGCAGCTGCGCAAACGCAGCTACTCGATCCGCTACCGCGTCAAGTCCGGCGAGCGCCTCGACCGGGTGATGCCCGAGGCCTTTGCACTGGTGCGCGAGGCGGGTCGGCGAGCGCTGAATATGCGTCATTTCGACGTCCAGCTGATGGGCGGCATTGCCCTGTTTCACGGCTCGATTGCGGAAATGCAAACGGGCGAAGGCAAGACGCTCACGGCTACCCTGCCCATGTACCTGCACTCGCTCGCCGGTAAAGGCGCGCACCTGGCTACCGTGAACGACTATCTGGCAGCCCGAGATGCGGAATGGATGAGGCCCCTGTACGAGCTGTTAGGCCTGAGCGTCGGCGTGATCCAGACGAAAGACACTCCGGATGCGCGCCGCAAGGCCTATGCCTGTGACATTACGTACGGCACCGCCAAGGAATTCGGTTTTGATTTCCTGCGCGACCGCCTGCTGTTGCGGCGGATGGGTGTCCGGCAGGAGGATTTTCTGGGGAATCCCAGCGCCCAGCGATTTGAAGGCGACGGCGACAAACCGGTTCAGCGTGGCTTCCATTTCGTGCTGGTCGACGAAGCTGACAGTATCTTGATCGACGAGGCACGTACTCCGCTGATTATCGGTTCGCTCGGTGACAAGGCGCGCGAACAGATTGTGGCGACGTTTCGATGGGCGGCCCGTTACGCCCCCGAATTTGTTAATCACGAACACTATGACTTCAACGACGAAACCAAGAAAATGGAATTGACGTCCGAGGGGCGCCAACTCGTACGAGCACTTCCCAAACCTGCCTTGCTGGCCAACGTGGGACTGATCGATCTGTACCAGTATATCGAGCGGGCCATTAAGGTTCATCACGAGTTCCTGCTTGACCGCCAGTACGTCATCCGCGATGGAGAGGTTGTGATCGTCGACGAATTTACGGGCCGTTTCGCGGAAGGACGCAAGTGGCAAGATGGCATTCATCAAGCTATCGAGGCCAAGGAAAACGTCGAGGTGTCCGTGTCGACGGGGCAGGCCGCGCGAATTACCGTGCAGGACCTGTTCTTGAGATACCAGTTTTTGGCGGGCATGACGGGTACAGGGCGTTCCTCCTCGCGCGAGTTCTATAAGATCTATCGCACTCCAGTCATTCCCATTCCAACAAATCGGCCACCTCAACGCATACGCTTGCCCGACCGTGTATTTGGCACGACACAGCAGAAGTACGAAGCCATCATCGAAGAAGTGCAGGAAATGCATGCCAAAGGACGACCGGTGCTGATCGGTACCCGCTCGATTGACAAGTCACATCAGCTAGCTCAAATGCTCACGGCCGTCGGACTGGAGCATTACGTCCTGAATGCCAACGAAATCGCCAAGGAAGCTGAGATCGTATCGCTGGCAGGGCAGGCTGGCAAAATCACTGTCGCCACAAACATGGCGGGCCGCGGTACCGACATTAAACTGGCCCCGGGAGTCACGGAGCTTGGTGGAATGCACGTCATCTGCACCGAGCTGCATGATGCCGCCCGCATCGATCGCCAGCTCGCCGGTCGCTGCGGCCGTCAAGGGGACCCTGGTACTGTCCGCCAGTACTTGGCATTGGACGACGACATTATTCGCTCGGCCCACGGCACGGACGTCGCGGAGAAGTACAAGCGGCAGGGTACGACGGCGAAGGGTGATCTGGCCCGGATGTCCAAACTGTTCCGGCGTGCTCAGCGCGCCGTCGAACGTCGGCATCTTCGCGACCGCATGATCCTGCTGCATCACGAGAAAGAGCGCAAGAAGATTCATCGTGAGATGGGGCAGGATCCGTACCTCGACACGCCTGATTGAGCGGTGCCCCCGCTCAATACCAGGCGGTTTTCGAGGCGACGTTGCGCAGGGGTTGTCCCGCGGCAAATCGCTGGATATTGTCGAGCAGCACGTCGAGATGCCGTTCGGCAATTCGCACCGAGGCGGCCGCGACGTGAGGCGTGATGATCACGTTCTCGCGTCGCCACAGCGAATGGTCCGGCGGCAGCGGTTCGACTTCGCACACGTCGAGGGCTGCCCCGGCTATTTCTCCGGCGTCCAGCGCCGCACACAAGTCGTCGAGCGGCACAATCACGCCGCGGCCGATGTTGATCAGGTAAGCCGTGCGCTTCATCCATCGCAGCTGCGGGCGACGAATCCAGCCGGCTGTCTCCGGCGTATGGGGCGCCGCAATGACGACAAAGTCACAGCGAGGCAGCAATTCCGGCAGCCGGTCTACGGGCCATACGGATTCGATCCCCGGCGGTGCCTCCTGTACGGCCGGATCCAATGCCAGAACTCGCATCCCGAAAGCAGTGCCCCGTCGCCCGATCTCCTGGCCAATGCCACCGAAACCGATCACCCCCAGGGTGCAATCGCTTAGATGCAGGTGCGCACGGTCAATAGCGCTAACTCGCCCCGGCCCGACCGCGTTGTCCGTCCGGGCCGCCTCACCACCCACCGGCTCCCACAGCCCTTCGCGTTGACGGCGCAGATAAAGGTGCAGGTTCCTAGCAAAACAAAGAATGAAACCGAATACGTGGTCGGCAATCACATCCGAGAACAATCCCCGCATGTTCGTCAGCGTACAAGGATGCGCCACAAGCTCGGGGAACAGATAGTGCTCGAGGCTCGCCGTCGGGCACTGGACCCACTTCAGATTGCGAGCCTGGCCAAGCAGCCGCGGCGTGATCTTACCGACGAAAGCGTCGGCGTCGGGAATTTCCCGCTCAGCAGTTTCCGCATCCGGTGCATTGACGATCCGCATGCCATCCGCCACGGCCTGGAACTTCTCCAATCGCTCCGACTCGACCGCCGGGTATACGACAAGTTTCATGCTCATCATGTTTCTTCGGCTGCGGGTTAAACAGCGATGCTCGGTTGCTACGATGCCTCGTCGGTGTGGTCGTCTGTCAGGTACTTCTCGAAGATCACGAGATTCGAATTCCGGTCGGGATCCCAACGGATTCCCACGACGTCGTATCCGCTGGCAATCGCCATGTGCAACATCGCCCGATGCTGGTTGTGGCATTCGAACCGGATGGTCTGATAACCGTGCTCACCCGCCCAGGCATGTACGGCGTCCATCAGCTGCGAGGCAATGCCCATGCGCCGGCAGTCCGGGGCAATTCCAAACAACCAGGCGAAGTAAACGCCCGGCTTCAGTTCAAAGCCGACAAAGAAGCCAACGGGGCGATTATCTAGACTCGCCAGCAGAATCAGCGGGTTGTACCGGCCCAGGAAACGCCGGCGGAAGAAATCGATATCCTTGGCTGGACGAAATACCTGGTTATAGAGACCCGCGACCAGCGGCAATTCCTGAGGCCCAACGATATCGACTTTGGCATTCGCCATAGCTGCTATCCTGCAATGATTTCCGACAGCGAGACGGCCCGGTGTTCGCGAGCGGATCGATAACAGGCATCCACGAGAGCCATGGTGCGCAGGTTGTCTTGGCCGCTGAGCGACGGAGTGCCCTGCTGTTCCAGCGCACACAGGAGTTCGGCCATAGGGCCGGCAAACGCATCGGGAAACCAGACCTCCCGCCAGCGAGGTTGAAACCACTGACCGGGGGCTCGCAGCGTCGTGAAGTCTAGCGTGCTTGCCACGGGCCGCGGATAGTCCGGCCACCCGATGGTGCCCCGCGCCATGCCCTGCGTGCCTTCGACACGCCACCGAATATAAGTGTCGGGCGCGGCGCCTTCGAGTGTCGGGCCTGACCAGACATCGTCCCAGGCCGCGGCACGCATTCCGTTGGCATATTCGAGGATATACAGCGCAATGCCGTCGTCGTGTTCGAATTTCTGACTCGTGCGGGGATCCGGACGGACGCTCGCGTACACGCGCTCCGGGTCACCGAACAGGAACCGAAACGCGTCGAGATGATGGATGGACATGATCCGCAGCGTCAACCATCCTTGTCGCTGCTGCCAGGGCATCCAATGCGGTATCGCCCGCATGTCGATAGTCGCCAAGACGGGATCGCCCAGGTAACCGCGATCCAGCAGGCAGCGGCAGGCCCGAATCGACTGGTCGTACCGCATATTCTGATTGACGGCCAGTGTCACGCCCGCTTGCTCGCACAAGTTCACGATCCGCCGCGCCTGGTGATAGTCCGTCCCGAGCGGTTTTTGGGCGAGTACTCCACGGATATGCGGATGCCGCACGAGCTCCTCGATCACGTCCAACTGAATGTCCGGCGGCACCGCGATATCGACGACGCGAAGGGACTGGTCCCGCAGCAACTCGTGGTACGAATCGTAAGCCCGCGGAATGCCGTGTCGAGCGGCGACTTGCTGGGCCTGGTCCAGACGGCGCGCGGCCAGGGCCACGGGATTGAATCCCGCCTGCCGATACGCGACCAGATGGCAGTCGTCCATGATGAAGCCCGCCCCGATGCAGCCAATCGGCACCGACTTGTCCCGCGGCATCTCCGCCGAGTAGTCCAGCACGCTGTCGACGAGCCCAGCAGTCATGCGGCGAACTCCATTCGTCTCCCGTTCAATTTCGCAGCCCGACTGACCGCATCAGCCGGTCCGTTTCGCGGTAAGCCTCCGCGACCCACTCCACGATCCGGTCCGGTTCCGGTGAATACTCCAGCTCGATGGACATGGCACCGTCCATATCTAACGCCTTGATCTCGCGCAGATACGGCTCGAACGGCACGACGCCACGTCCCGGCGGCAGGTCGCCATGTTTCTTGCCGTCGCAGTCCGAGATATGAACGTGAATCGCATGACCTTTCATCCGCCGCAATTCCTGCGGCTGCACACCAGCCAGCAACAGGTGCGACACATCGATGTTCGCCTTCACCGCCGGGTGATCGCAGTCGGTCAGAAATCGCACCATCGAGTCGATGGAGTTCACCAGGGAGAGCGGGAAGGGCTCCAGTTCCAGCGCAATCTGTACTCCCAGCCGCTGTGCGTAGTCTCCCAGTCGCCGACACTGCTCGACCCCCGTGCGCCACTGCTCGGTCGGCGGGATCACTTCCTGATTCCAGATGTACTCTCCCAGTACCAGCAGCACATTCCGGGCCTGATACTCGTAGGCCAGATCCAGGTACTTTTCGACCCGCTCGCGGTGAAACCGCTGCACGCTCGGGTTAAAGTCGATCAAGCCGACCGCGACGCAGCAAATCGAAACGATGGGCAGCTCGAGCCGATCGCATTCATCTTTGATGCGTCGCCGTTCCCGGACATCGATGTCGAGCGGATCGGTGAAAATGTCGACGGAGTCGAAGCCCAGCTCCTTGGTTTTACGGAGCCCGAATTCCGTGGGCTGACGCGACTGGACCCACGCGGAATTGATCAGTCCCAGTTTCATAGCCGCCCTTCCTCCAGTTGAAATCTCGCTGCCGGACAACCGGTGATGATATCGGTCCGCGCGGACCGTACAATGGCCCGCCAGACAGACGTCCATTCGCCACGCCATCATCATCCCGGTCTCCGACACGAGGACTCGCAACATGCGCCGTATGACTCGCTCCTCCCGACGCGAATTCCTGGCCACCGTCACGGCCACCGCCGCCGCCGGACTGGCGGCTCCGGCCGTGATCACAGCCAGCAAAACCGAAAAAGAGATCATTCTGGGCGAGGGTGACTATCGCTATCGCGTAATCCACGACTGGCCAGAATTGCCCAGCCAGTTCACTTGGCAAACAACCCACAATGTGGCCGTCGACAGCCAGGGATTCCTGTACGTCATTCACGAAGGGCGCGCCGAGGCCAAGGACCATCCGGCTATCTTTGTGTTCGACCCCGAGGGCCGATACGTCCGATCCTTCGGCCAGCAGTACCAGGGGGGCGGGCATGGAATCGAAGTGCGCCGCGAGGGCGGCCAGGAGTTCCTCTACGTCTGTGCCTACCAGCAGGTCAAGGCCTTCTCGAAGCTGGACCTCCGCGGCGAAGTCGTGTGGCACAGGCATGCACCGATGGAAGCCGGCATTTATGCGGCTCAAGAGGACACGCAGCCTCAAAAAATCTGGGGACGCGACCGTTTCATGCCGACGAACTTTGCCTTCCTGCCGGACGGCGATTTCCTACTGGCCG
>JBFWYF010000252.1:0-8797 GCA_050186685.1 Pirellulaceae bacterium | reverse complement strand
GGAGAAGCTGGCGGCCAGCACAGCGCGCATCTTTCTCGGGCTGCATCTCGAATGTGCTCAATGCCACAAGCATCCGTACGACAAGTGGACGCAGGAAGATTTCTGGGGTTACGCCGCCTTCTTCGCTCAGCTGGCGCGGGAAGGCGAGATGCAGCGCGCGGGAATGGTCACGCTGGTCGACAAGCAGGAAGGGGAAGTGACGCTGCCTGATTCGGACACCGTGATCCCACCGCGCTATCCGGATGGCCGATTGCCGGCAGCGGGGCAGGGGGGGACGCGTCGCGTACAGCTGGCAATCTGGATGGCTTCGCGGGAAAACGTCTTTCTGGCCCGCGCAGCCGTGAACCGCGTCTGGGCTCATTTGTTCGGACGCGGGCTGATTGAACCCGTCGATGACCTGAGCGAACAGAATGCGGCGAGCCATCCGGAGCTGTTGCAGGAACTGGCGGATTATTTTGTCGCCTCCGGATTCGACCTGCGCGAATTGTTCCGCGCGCTGGCGTATACCAGGGCATATCAGCGGACGAGTCGCCGTGCCGCCGACTTCGAGGCGCCTTCCGAACTGTTTGCGCACATGGAGATGAAGACTCTCACTTCCGAGCAGCTGTACGACTGCCTGTCCGATGTCTTGCTTCCCGCCGCCGATGCACCGCGGAATGTACCCGCGATGCGGGGCATCTTTGACCCGCGGCGGCTCGCCTTCGCCGCGCAGATGCAGATGCGCGGCCAGAATGCAACCGAATACGAAGCCGGCGTATTGCAGGCGCTGACGATGCTGAACGGCGATCAGCTCGACGCCGCCGCCAGGGGCGAGAGCAGCGCGCTGCTCGCCGGTCTCGAATCGCCCCTGTTCGACGATGGCGAACGAGTGGAGACGCTTTTCTTGGCGACGCTCTGCCGTTTCCCCACGCAAGAGGAACGGTCGCAGTTCGCGACCTACGTTGAGCGCGGCGCCGCAGCGGGCCGCCAGCGGGAAGCGCTCAGCGATGTCTTATGGGCCATGCTGAACAGCGCCGAGTTCGTGTTCAATCATTGATTCTCGAACGGTCGCCAAGTCGATCCTAGGTCTCGTGGGGAAAGAACTCCATGCGTCCCACTCGCTTTGTGCTGATGGTCAGTCTCACCTGGGCTGCGCTCGGTTGCGAAAGAACGAGCCGGACGGCAACGGTTCCCGCTCCGGCGTCCGCGCCGCAGGAAACCGCGGCCGCTGCAACGGCCGGATCCGACCCGCAGGTTCTGCCCACACCTGAGAGGATCTCGTCGGCCGAGCCGGCCGCACCCGCCCTGGAGGGGCCGCCACCCCCAGCGACGTCCCCGAATCCGGCGGCAACAACACCGGAGGCTGGCGGCCCAGCCGCTGGTCCTCCGGCCGCCGGGGCCGATTCGGCGCTCGCCGCCGCCACCGCTCCAAACCCGGGCGCCGACGCGACCGTCGCGCACCCTGACGTCGCCACGCCGCGAAAGGACCCGGCCGAGCAGATACCCCCGGAGCGGATCGTCTTGCTCACCCCAGGCGGCCCGCTTGTTGTCGACGTACGCGTCAAGTTTGGCGGTGCCCCGATAGGCGACGCGCTGGAGCGACTTGTCGACGAGGCATGGCATACGGCGGACGATGACGGCGACGGCATCGCTACCTGGATCGACGTGGCCAATGATCCGCGCTTCACCTCGGGCCAGTACGGCAATCTGGCGGCAAGTACGGACGAAGAACGCAATCAGCTGATCCGCATTTACGACGCCGATCGCGACGGGCTGGTCGATCGCGAGGAATTGCCCCGCTTCTTGACCCGTAACGCGGGAGGCGGCCGGTCGTTTTCCCTGCGAAGCTCGAACGAGTTCCGTGGCACGAATCGGCGCCGCTCGCTGGTGCGACTGCTGCTCGATCAGGACCACGACGGAGCCGCAGACCGTGACGAGATGCAGGCTGCGACACAGCTGCTCGCCGGACGCGATGGGGACGACGATGAAGTGCTCGTGCTCGGCGAACTGCGCGATACGCCCGCCCTGGATATGTTGACGCCCCCCGCCACGATGTCGAACCGCCGGCGCATCACCGAACCGGATACCGCCATCTGGTTAAGCGCATCCGACGAGGATCTCTCAATACGCTGGGCGATGGTCCAGTTTCAAATGCAGGAACTGTATTCCTACGGCGATCCCGTGACAGAGAGCGATTGGCCGCAATCCCAGGCGTTGTTCCAAACGCTGGATACCAATCGAGACAACCAGCTCGACAAGGCCGAGTACGCTGGTCTGCAGAATGCCGAGGCCGCTGTGGCGATCGATGTCGAGTTCGATCGGGAGGATGCGCAGGACCCGCGGCCGCAACTCACGCTGACCCACGTGAGCAATGACCTGCGCGCACGCCAGCCTCGGATCGAAGAATCGCCTGCCCGGACCGCCATCCAACTGCCGTCCGTTGAAGTCGAGTTTTGGGTCAACGAGGATCCCAGCCTGACGAGAATTGTCGAGACGGCCCAAGCACAGTTTCAGACGTTCGACCGTGACCGCAACGGCTATCTCGACATGAACGAATTGCCGATGCCGGCTGCGGCGGGACTCGACGTCTCGTTTGCGGCACTCGATGCCGACGGAGATGGCCAAGTCCGGCAGAACGATTGGACAGACTACCTACGGCGGCGAAGTCTCGTGACGCGTGCTCAAGTGCGAGCCCGCGCCGCGGATCACGAAGATGCCCTGTTCGCGGCGCTCGACACCGACGGGGATGGCCGGCTGTCGGCCCGTGAAATCCGCCGCTCTCCCCAGTGCCTGCAGGAACTGGACCGCAATGGCGACGGCCGGCTCCTGTCCGAAGAAATCCCGGGCAGCATGGTCGTGGCCTTCGTCCGCGGGGATCCCCGGCAAGACGATCAGCTGCTGGCCGGCTCACCACCAGTCAGGCAGTCCACACCGGAGGCGCCGCGCTGGTTTGTGGGCATGGATGGCAATGCGGATGGCGAAGTCAGCGCGCGCGAGTTCCTCGGTGCCGTGCATCACTTCGAGCGTCTGGATACCAATCACGACGGATACCTATCCCTCGCCGAAGCCGGATCCGTCGATTCCGCTCCCGCCGAGAAGGCAAACGTCGTGTCGAGCGAATCAGACAAACAACGCTGATCATCCGCCGACGATGCGCCGCGTCAGGTCGTGTCGTCGTTTAAATCGTAACCGCAGGAGCGGCAGGCGGAAAATCAGAGCGGAGAAGGCTCCCCGTCAAGATCCTCCGGAACTGTTTCGCTCCTCCCAGACAGGCACTAGTTCGAATCGACCGGCGTCACGGGAGGATGTTCGGGACCTGTCGGAATGCCGGTGACGATCTCCATCATCCAGACATCCATGTCGTGTAACATCTGCGAGGTGAGCTCATCGCCACAGGGATAGTGGCGAATCGTCAGCGACAGACCAGCGGAATGCAAAAGCCGCAGATTCTCGCACAGCTGCTCGATGGGATACGCATCGGAATCGCGCCCCTGAGCGATGAACAACGGCACCGTGCGGGCTGCATTCAAGCGGGCGAGCGGCGCCTGGTTTTCGGGAAAGCCGCCGCCGAGGGTCAGTACCCCGGCAAATCGATCGGGATAACGCAGCGCAATGCGCAGTGCGGCGGTGCCGCCACACTGGTAACCCCCGAGGAAGATGCGATGTGGGGCAATGTGAAACCGAACCGTGGCAGCATCGATGGCATCAAACACATGCTGTTCGGCCACGGCCAGGTCCGCTGTCGAGTGATCCCACGCGTACCCGTTCCGCCGGCCGCCGAACGGGAGATTGCTGAGCGGCAGATTCCCGCGCGGTCCTACCCCGACATAGTTGCGCATGCTCACCAGCGGCATGATGCGCTGCAGTTGCTGCTCATTATCTCCCGGCCCGTGCAACCACACGAGCAACGGATAGGCATAATTCGGCTCATAGTGCATCGGCGCAAACAGCGCATGAGGTACACCTCGACGTGTTCCTCCCGATAACCTCGCCATTTCCACCTGCACCGACGACGAAAGACTCGACGTGGCATCCTTGCCCAGGAGCGGGAGTCGATTCATGGTGATTCGCTGTTGAGTGGCTGATGCTGATTCGCCGAGACGTGGGGGACGGAATACGCATCAACGTGGGTTGAGAAAAAGCCCGCCTGGTCCCCAGCCGTGGAACGGGCAACCGAATGGAACTTCGAGTGTCGTGTTGTAAGACCTACAACGGACATCGTCAATCGCAGCTTGGGAATTCCCGTCTGCGCTTGCTAGCAAGCCTTACGCTGCCAGCAGTCGATTCATGGTCGCGACCAGCGACTTCACGGCATCGACACTCTTCTGGAATCCAGCCCGCTCGTCGGCGGTGAGTTCCAGTTCCACGATTTTCTCAACCCCGCGGGCGCCGAGGATCACGGGCACGCCCACGTAGTAGCCTCCCACTCCGTATTCCCGATCGCAGTAGGCCGCACAGGGAATCAATCGTCGCTTGTCTTTCACGATCGCCTCGACCATCTGGGCGGTGGCGGCGGCGGGTGCGTAGTACGCGCTGCCCGTCTTCAACAAGTTGACAATCTCGGCACCACCGTCGCGGGTGCGCTGGACGATTTCGCCGAGCCGCTCGGCCGACATCAATCGCGACACGGGAATTCCGCCCACGGACGTGCAACTCGGCATCGGTACCATCGTGTCGCCATGGCCGCCCATCAACAGGGCCGAGACATCTTCGACGCTCACGCCCAACTCCATCGCCAGGAACGTGCGGTAACGCGCCGTATCCAGCACGCCAGCCTGGCCGAGGACGCGGTGGGGTGGGAAGCCCGTCACCTGCTGAGCACGCTGCACCATGGCATCGAGCGGATTGCTGACCACGATGACGATCGCCTGCGGACTCGTCTGCCTTACCTGCTCGGAAACGGCGCTCACGATCTTGGCGTTCGTGGCCAGCAGATCATCGCGGCTCATGCCCGGCTTGCGCGGAATGCCGGCCGTGATCACCACGACGTCGCTGTTCGCGGTGGCCGCGTAGTCCGTGGTGCCCGTCACGTTCGAATCGAAGCCCATGATCGGACTGGACTGCATGAGATCGAGCGCCTTGCCCTTGGGCATGCTCTCCGTGGCGGGAATATCCACCAGGACGATGTCGCCCAATTCCAACGAAGCGCACCAGTGAGCGCACGTGGCTCCGACGTTGCCGGCTCCCACAATCGTGATCTTTGCACGTCCCATAGTGATTCTCCCAGAAATGGTGCCGTTCCGACTGGCTCGCGCGTCTGCACGCTCGATCCGATTCGCGAAACACCGAATATCCGTCGCGCTCCCGACAAGTCAAGTGGGCGCGACAAGCGGTGTGCGAACCTGAGCGGACATGGGCGGATGCGGTCAGCATCGCGCGTCAAGAACGCTCATCGAGCACCCGGCGGACGACGCTGGGCTGGCGCCGCTGGCGCAGCAGTCCCCACCACAGTCCGCCGAGCGCCAGCAACAGCAACGCCGCGAGGCCGACACCAAACTGCAGGTTGACGCTCTCTCCCCGGATGCGCCGCGGCACCGTGCCGATTAACATGGGACTGAGCTGCCGCTGGCGCGGGTTGAACGACGACACATAGTCGGAAGGATAGGCCCACAGCTTGAAGAAGGCCGCCGTCATTTGCACGTCGAGGGGCAACTGCTCGGGTACCTCCAACTCGGCGGGCACATCCGGCACGCAGACGGTAACGGGAAAAGCACCCTCAAAGGTTGGCGCCGCCTCCGTGAGCGGCGACTTCGACAACCGGATGACTTGTTCGTCGAGCGGTACGAACAGGTCAATTTGGTAGTAATGGTCGAGACCATACTGGGCTCGAAGGGCCGGGGAGTCGACGCGTACTTTCGTGACGCGCCGCGCGCGCCCCGTCACTGCCACCAGCTGCCCGTGATGCCGCTCTGGTTCGACGAGCAAAGGGGCGACCTCGAGCGCCAAAGTCGGGATGGTCGGCGGTGGCCCGCCGCCGGACATCGCGCGCAGCAGTTGGTAGAACGCGTCCTGGTCGTCGGCCGTCAACGGTCGGCGGTTCCGCGCCGCGAGTTCCCCGAGAAGCCCCACGTCGACGCCGCACTTGGCAAGCCACGCCTGGGCGGGGCCGATGCCGAGTTGCGGGGCAGCCGTTCGTGGAAACCATGCGATGCGGCGCGAAGCGAACGTTAGCGCTCCTCCGCCCTCGGTCTCGCCGGGGCCGTATAGAAAAATGGCCGAGGCCGTCGCCGTCTCCCGCAAGTCCTCGGCCTGAAGCCATGTCGGAGGCACCTGCAACGCATAGACGAACCACGGATGCTCCGCCGACGGGCCGAACATGGTCACACGATAGTAACGCGCGAATTCCACGCGGCCCGCAAGACCTGCGTCCAGACGCACTTGCTCGACGCTCACCACTTGCCCCGTCAGGAGCACCGGGAGCGCCTGACACGAGAGCGGTGCGGCCCGAATGGCGGACAGCCGGGACGTGGAGTCCTCGGCGGCCGGCTGCAACCGATCGGGTGGCAGACGCGACAGGCAGTACAAGGCCCGCACGAGGAAGGCGTCTGCCGCTCCGCCACGTTCGTTGCTGATTTCCCGCCGGTCCTCCTTCGGCCAGTCCGTTGCAGCCAACCCATAGAGCGCGAGGACTTCCCGCATCTGCGCTGCGCGCGCATCGGGTGCTGATGGGCCATCCTGCGCCACAAGGCCGGGACTCGAGATGACACTAGCCAGGCCCAGCCCGAACGCCCACATGGCCGCACGCCGCTGCGCGCGAGACCACGACGCCGCGGCCGTTACGCCCTCCGTGAGCCAGCTGCATGTTTCCATCGATCGGATCCTCATTAATCGCACGGTGTCACCGGGCCGGACTCCACTCGTTCACTCCGCCTCACGGTGTAGGCGGCTGACGTTCAGCCCGGCTCGGGCCTTCTCCCGGAGTACCGGGCGAGGAAACCTCGTCAACCGCTTGGCCATCTGTCCCGTGGTTTCGGACGGAGCCGAGTTCGCGTAGCGCTTCGTCCACGGATGGGACGGCCGGCAGGTTCCGTAATATCTCCGGGGTTACGCCATCCAGCCGTTGTGCGGCGACTACCGACGAACGGCCGGATCCGTTCGCCAGCCAGGCGATACCCGCGGCGACCGCTACGAGCGCCAATCCCAGCATGAACCACGTGGCCGCATCCAATTGCGGCGCTCGCGATCGCGGCAACGACGCAGCCGTCGCCGGTTCCGGTTGCCAGGACACACCGCGGGCTACGGCAAGCGGCACCGAGTTCAACCCGTCATGCGCCCGGTAAAGCAGACGCTTGAAAAAGACTCCGACCACCGTCACTTGTTCATCGAGCGCCCGGGGTTCACCCAGCGGCAAAGGCGGAAAACCGGACGGCGTAGCCAGCACGTAAACCGCGATGGGTAGATTCGCGCCGTCCGCTGGCCGAATCCACAGGACGGCGTAGTCCCGCACTCCCAACTCGTTCGGCGGCGCCGTCACCCGGTAACCCAGACGTGCTCGGCCGCGGATGGTGACCACTTCGCCGCGATACTCGGCGGCTTGGCGAAAGAGTTGCAGATGACTCACTTCGCCGACCGACTCTCGGGCCAATTCAACTGTGTCGCTGTGCTGCAGTCGCTCCAGGATGCGAAACCACGCACCCCGTTCCGCTGGCCGCCAGACCATGTCGTCACGCACCGCCGCTAGGTCCCACGCGTGGACGTGCTCCTCCAACTGCACCAGCGCCTGACGCTGCGCCTCGGCCAGCGATGCGCCCGCCGCCACCGCCCGCAGCGCTTCGAGCGCGGTAACGGCGGCGGTTGCGTCCGACGCCGCTTCGCCCGAGACCGAGTCGCCGAGCACCGACAGGCGGTCGGTGAGCTCCTCGACGAGTCGCGACCAGCGGTCCCGCCCCGACTCCTCCGGTGGCCGGGCGAGGCGTGCCGCCCGCAACATGCTCGCCAACGTCTGCATCTGCTGGCCGTTGAGCGAGGTGTAGACCTCCTGCCACGCCGCCGCGGGCCCGCCGGTTGCTTCGCGCAAATTGCGGCGCTCGCGAGATGATGCCGTCAGGCCGGCCGACTCGGGGGTCCCGCCGGAACGCGAGGATCTCCGTGACTCCGCCGATGATTCGTCCGGTGATTCGGCCTCCGCGGCCAGGCCCGTGTCCACCCTTGTGTCCACGGGTTCTTCGATGACGCTCGTGTCCCCGGCCCACAGCCAGCGCCACGTTTCCGGCTTGCGCGCTTCGTTCATCCCCACCAGCACGGCCATCAGCGCCGCCGTCAACACGAACAACTGAACCCGTATCCGACGGGAACGGTAGTCGATCGGTTGCGAGCCGATCCGTGTCCGTGTCTCAGGCGACTTTCGATCCCAACGTGACACCGCTCTTGACCTCCCGCCACAGCCTGCTGCCCCGGAACTGAACTCTGTCCAACCTTTCACATCGCTGAACGAGCAGCGGTTCCCCAAGTCCCCTCTCCGGCTACTCCCGGAGAGGGCCAGGGTGAGGGCGACGCGGCTTTCGGGCAGACGCAAATGTCGCTCCTGTCCGGCTCGCGGTCGCACGGTGCCCGCTAGCAGAATAACCAACCCGTAACGGCGCGGGACCGGCTCCGTGCTGTTCCCTGGCTCCCTGGTAGGGTACCATGATTCGGCCTCGCTGACGCTCCGAGATGGGTGCGGTCGGCGCTGGCTCGGACGATCCACCCAAGTCGATCCGCGTAACGACACCTGCCGTCGCATACCTGCCAGGTAAAACGGAAGTGATTCCAGGCGCTATCCGAATTCCGCGTGGTTGACCGCGAAGCGGTTCCCCAAGCCCCCTCTCCCGGTGCTCCG
>JBFWYF010000251.1:0-8807 GCA_050186685.1 Pirellulaceae bacterium | reverse complement strand
CGAGCCGTTGCGTCTGGCCCCGGGACAGGGTGTTGGCATACGCATCCCGCTTGAAATCCAGATCGACGATCTCGAGCATTTCATTGCAGCGGCGGCGACGCTCCTCGCCCTGGATCCGGTAGGCCGCGGCAAAGAACTCGAGGTATTCGATCACGGTCATATCGTCGTACACGCCGAAAAAGTCGGGCATGAAACCCACGAGCCGCCGGATTTCTTTGGGCTTGGTGTAGATCGAATTGCCGCACACGTACGCTTCGCCCCAGGTGGGGTTGAGCAACGTAGCGATGATCCGCATCGTGGTCGTCTTGCCGGCGCCGTTGGGACCGATGAAGCCGAACAAATCCCCTTGGTCCAGCTTCAACTCGATCGACTTGATGGCGAACATGTCGCCGTACTTTTTCGTCAGGTCGTGCGTTTCGATCATGTCAGAGTTTCACCGGGAATAGCACGCGGTAGTAAGTGGCGGGCCGCTCGGGTTCCTCGACCGATTGGCCGTCGATCTGGAGTTTGACGGCCGGCGTGCGGGCGCGACCGACCAGCATCGCCCGCCCCATCCAGAGCTGAGGACTCAGATCGATATAGGCCTGATAACGATTCGCCAATCGAGTGTACGATTCGCCTCCCACGGCACCATGAAACATCATCATCTCGAGGATCTTCGGCACGTCGAGCGTATTCTGATCCCAGGCCGTGCCGACTTCCTTGGAATCGATGACGCGCCGGCCGCTCAATCGCCACTGCAGGTTGAGCGCCCGTTCGCGATCGATCTGAGTCCGCTCGCCGGGAGCCAGTACCCCGCGTCGCGTGTCGAGCCGATAAACCCAGTTCTCGAAGTAGACGATGCAGTCGACGAGTTCGACGGACAACGGATTCAGCAGCTCGCCGCGGAGCAGACCGTCGGCATCGCGGTTCAGGGACGTTTCCGCGGGTGCCGTCTGACGCCCCCACCAACGGCCAATCAGGCTGCGCGTCGAGGCCACAGGAAACGGAACTTCCGCCATCCGCGTCTCGCACGGGCCCGTAAATTGCACGACCGAGGGATGCGGCACGGCGACCGTGGCCGCCACACCGTCCAAACCGCCCAGTGCCGCACCCGGCAACCCGTGCCAGGCGACAAGCCGCCCTGCTTCGTCACCGGGCAGTGCACCCGATCCTTGCGGTTCGAGGTCCACGGCACGCACCTGCGAACGCGGCGAATACACGTGCAACCAGCTCGTCCCGCGCACCGTTCCGCTCGTGTGGTCGATATCGACCAGCTCCAGCCGATTTACTTTCGTCTCGGCTCCCCGAAACTGCACATTCAACAGCACGGCCACGGCAACGAAGGCCGCCACTATCAATGGAAACGTCAGCCAGGTCCAACGCATCTGGCCCAACACATCCCGTAATAGAAAAAAGTCCGCCGGTCCGATCAGCAGCACATAGAGCAGCAGCAGTCCCGCCACCCACGAAAAGGCTACGAGCGTGACGCCGGGGAACTGGTCGAGGGCGCTGCGCAGCTGGCCGGAAATGTCCGAGTAGCCGAATTGCACCGCCGGCCCCGCGACGCTGCTGTCCTGAACTCGTTCGACGCCGTCGGCCGAATCCCGCAACAACCGCTGGACGAGCCGAGGCCGGTCTGGCCAATTAGCAAGCGGGGGCCGATCTAAATCCAGTGCCACGAACACCACCTGCCCCAGGCCGTATGCCCGCCGCACGACGAGCGGCCGCATGCCACCCGCGGCGGGTTCCGACAGCTCGATCCTGCCGGACACGGGCCCCAACATGGTCATCGGAATGCCTTCCGTACCCGCCGGCAACTGGGTCGTCGCGCCCGCAAAACTCTCCAACACCGACGTGTTTCGAAGACTCGTCTGCTGCGCGAACGGTCCCGGCGCCAGAGCCGACCAGCTGCCCTCGGCACCCAGCAACGTCTCGCCATGGGCACCGACGCACAAAATCAGCTTCCCTCCAAGTTCGACCCACCGCCGCAGCGCGGAAACCTGCAACGGTCCTATGCGCTGGATCGCCGCGAGATCACTCGTCGTCACCAGGATCGTGTCGACGGACTCATAACCGAACCAGACATCGGGCAAACGATCGGGATCTGCCGAACAAGACTGCGCGGCGTTCTCGGCACTCCGCCCCCTGCGCATCGAATTTTCCGCCACGATTTCACTGCTACCCACATGGAGAATCAGAGGGCGGTCCGAACGTACTGGGACCGGCAATTCGATCTCCCGCTGAATGCGGATTTCCTGACCTCCCTGCTGCCCGACCAGTTCCAACCGCAACGGAGCGCCGCCGCGACCAAACTTGACATATCGGACCACCGTCGCAGCCGTTTGGGCAGGGATCGCGACGCGATCCTCCGACCACTCGTAACGCACCGGTAACCCGTCGCCATCCAACACCGTCATGGCGAGCGTCCCTTCAAACGAAGCCGCCCCTCCCTCCAGTTCGATGTGCACGGGTCCCCAGAAACCCGTCCGGTAGGTCCCCTGAAAACCCACCGTCACCGCGCGGACATCGGGCCCCGCTTCCGCCCCGACCAGCCATGCGCCGACGAACTGCAGCAACACAGCCAGCCCGAGACGGCGGACCAACACGAACGACTCCGATGCACTTTCGCCCTGGCGGGACTGGATGCGGCCCATCACGGTTTGCCTGCCGTTTCACAGATACATACGAATTCGCCGCAACCAGGACAACCCGCGCCATACTTGCGCGACACCGCGTCCGACAAATCGACTCCCGCTAGATTGGCCAACGTGACGAGCCAGGCCAACACATCGGCGAACTCCGCCGCACGCTCCTCGTGCGTTCCCCCGCGCAGCGCTTCGGCCAGTTCACCGAACTCGGCCGTCAACCACATGAACGTTCCTTCGATGCCGCGCGTCGCGTCCTTCGCGTGGTACATGCGACGGATCAGCTGTTGCAGTTCGACCAGCCCCAGCCCTCGTTTCCGCGCGTCCTGTTCTACGTCGCCGGCCATCTTTTTGTTTTCCACTTTGCCATTTTGTTCCCCTGTTGTGACCGGACGTCCCCGCTCTAGAATACGCCGACCATGTCCGAGTTTACCACAGTTGCACGAGTCGGCGACGTGCCGGAAGGCGAAGGCCGCGCGTTTCCCGTCCACGACTGGATGGTGGCCGTGTTCCTGGTCGACGGCCAGTACTACGCCATCAATGATTTCTGCCCCCACATGGGGGCCTCGCTGGCAGGTGGCCATGTCGAGAACGGCACTGTCGCCTGTCCCTGGCACGCGTGGCGGTTCAAAGTCTGCGACGGCACCTGGTGCGACAATCCCCGCATCAAAACCGACAGCTTTGAAGTCCGGCTGGTGGGCGAAGAAATTCAAGTTCGCGTCCCGGAACGAAAATCCCGCCAGCCGGGTACGTAGAATTAAGGCTGTAGTGGTTTAGGCTTAAGGCTGTAGTGGTTTAGGCTTAAGGCTGTAGTGGTTTAGGCTTAAGGCTGTAGTGGTTTAGGCTTAAGGCTGTAGGCTTAAGGCTGTAGGCCACAGCCTCCCCCCTACAGCCTAAACCCCTAACCGCCTAAACCCCTACCGCCATACTTCATGGTCCGGGTTGCCACCCGAACGTAAGTAGGCCAGCAAGTCGAGGATCTCCTCCCGAGTAAATGTGTTCAACAGACCAGTCGGCATGAGCGACACGGGCGACGGCGACTGCTCCTCGATCTGCCGTCGATCGACATTCGTCAAGTTGCCCGGCTCGAGCATGTTGGTGATCACCATCAAGCTGTCCCCGTTTAAGTTCGCCACCTTGCCGACGACAGTACGTCCATCTGCCAGGACGAACGAAGTCGCCTGATATTGGTCGGACACCGTTTTGCTGGGTTCGATGATCGACTCGAGCAAATACTGGTTGGTGAACCGGTTTCCGACCCCGGTGATGTCCGGACCGATGATGCCGCCTTCTCCGGCAAAGCGATGGCACTTGAAGCAGATGGCGGCCGCAAAGGCGGCTCGTCCCTTGGCGAAATCGCGCCCCTTAAGCGAGTCGTCAATGCCCGTCGCGAGTTCCGGTAGTGTCCATTCACGGACGAATGGCCGGGGCGGTCCTTCGGTCGTGGGATCGGCCGGGGACGGGGCCGCCTCGAGGATCGTGGCGAGTGCCGCTTTGTCGTCGGCATCGAGCAATGCGACGGCTTCGGTCTTTGCGTTGCGAAGGAAACCCGCAAAGGAATTGCCGCCGCGGTAGCGGGCCGTATCGGCGAACCACCGGAAGTATGTCTCGCGCTCGGCACGCGTCCAACCGCTTTTCAGTGTCCGCAAGGCGAACGCATAATGGATCGCATCTTCTTGGGTGGTTGCCTCGGCCATCCGGTCAAGGCAGCGTGCGACAACCTGAGGCGCTTCGAGATAGATCAACAAGCGCGCCAGTTCCCGATTCAACCTCGGCGAAACAGTGGGGAACAGGCCATCCCAGCGGGCCAGCAGGGCCTGCCGTGCCGCTGCGTCCGGGGCTCCTCCCCGAATCAACACGAGGCTGGTGGCACGCAGCAAGTGGAGTTGCTCCTGCTCGGACCGCGAGCGGGGCTCAACTTCCGCGAGTGCCGCAAGCAGGCGCGGTTGGAGCGCAGCGTCGCCGCATCGGGCCAGCGCGATCGTGGCGAGCGCCAGGGCCAGCGGGCGTCGTTCCGCCAAAGCCCGGTCCTGCCAGGTTTCGACCGGTTGATGCTCGATGGCGATGCGAGCCGCATAACGTACAAACCGGTCCTCGTGCGCCAGATGAGGCCAGGCCACCGCGACGGCCTGAGGATCGACTCGGCCATGAAACGCCTCCAACTGCCGGCGCAATTCGCGAGCGGCATTCGTGGTCGTGCCACCGGCCACAGTACCTTCCGTTAAGGGCGTCGCCGCTTCCTCGCCGACGTACGTGATCCGGTACAGGCCCGACTGGGTCCGCCGTCCTCCGGTCGTGAAATACATGGCGCCATCGCCAGGATGGATCACGATGTCGGTGGCGGGCAAGGGTGCGGCCGTCGCGAAGCGTTCAAACTCACCGCGGTAGGAAGCGCCGTCGGGGGTCAGATGAACCGCGTAGATATTTCCGTAGCTCCAATCACAGATGAATAAGGCCTGCTGATACTTCGCTGGGAACCGGGCCCCGGTTCCGAACGTGATCCCGGTGGGCGAGCCTGGTCCGATGTCGACCGCCGCCGGGAGACTGTCGGCGTAGTACTCGGGCCATTTCCCCGAGCCCGATCGCCAGCCGAATTCACTTCCACTGGTCGCATGGCAAACGCGCGTCGGCCGATACCAGGGCGACCCGATGTCCCATTCCATGTCTGAGTCGTAGGTAAACAGGTCGCCGCTGGGATTGAAAGCGATGTCATATTCGTTCCGGTACCCGCTGCTGACCAGTTCCCACTCACGTCCCTCAGGATCCGTGCGGCAAATCCAGCCGCCGGGAGCGAGAATACCGACCGCGTGGCCACCGGCATCCCACATGCGCGGTAGCAATTGATCTTCCTGCCAGTTGCGCGGTACGAGCGAGCGTTCGGGCTGGGGCAGCTTAGTGTGGTTGCCGCCGGCGACGTACAGCGACTGGCCGTCCGGCCCTAGGACGACCGCGTGGGGTCCATGTTCGCCTCCCCCTTCAATCCGCCGCAGGAGTTGAACCGAGTCGAATTGATCGTCGCCATCCGTGTCGCGCACGCGGTACAAACCGCTTCCTTGAGCGGCATTTCCGTTCACCGTGACATACAGACTGTCGAAGGCATAGAGCAGCCCATGCGCTTGGCCGATGCCCACCCGCAGCCGCTCGACTTTCGTGTGAGCCGGGGTCGGACCGACCTCGACGCGGTACAAAGCGCCGGCCTGGTCCGAGACGATTAAGCGTCCGCGGGGATCAACCGCGAGACTTACCCAGCTGCCTTGCTCGGTACCCGGCACCGAATAGAGCAGTTCGACGCGGAAACCCGGGGCCAGTGCAAACCGTTCGGGCAGCGTAGCCACGGGTTTGGGTTGCGAAGCGATGTCCAGCGACAGTTTTCCCCAAGGCGCAACACCAACTTTGCCGAAGCTGTGTGCCGCCGGCCACTGCGCGTCGTCGTAGCCGGCCTCCTGCCAGCCACGTCCCGCCGACTTGCTACTGCGCCACGTCGCGTCCGTGACCACCGATTGCCTCTGCCCGTCAGCCAGTTCAATCTCCAATTGCAGGACGACCGCCGCGGCACTGGACTGATTGGCGCCCCGTACGGCTAACACGTTGTCGCCTGACTTCAACTGCTCGGAGACGCCGACAAACATCGGTTCACGCCAGCTGCCATGGCGTCGCACAACCGGCTGGCCATTCAAGAACACGGCGACTTCATCGTCCCCCGCCACGCCCAGCGTCGCCGATTTGACGGGCCCGCCGACCCGAAATTGCTTGCGGAACTGAGCAACCTCCTTGGCAGCCGGACTGTCCGACGCCCAGATCCACTCCGGTTCGGCGGCGCGCAACACGGCTGGAAACGTCTCGCCGACGCCCCCAGCGAACGCGAGGCACATGGCACACAACAACGTACGGCAAACAGCAGTCATGGCCTGAGGCTCCCGACAGATAACAGTATGGAATGGCGAGGCCCGCAAGTCTTCCGACAGAAAACGCGCCATTCGGAACACCGGCGAGTTCCGCTACAAGCGACGCGCCTTCGGTAGCGGAAGTCGCCAGACTTCCGTTGGACGACGCGGATTTCGGAACTCGGGCGAGTTCCGCGTGGGGTCTCAGTATACGCAGCCCCTCGTCCAATTTGCAGCGGGAAGAGAGATTGCCGCACGCGGCGATCGTCAATGCCGGACGCGCGCTAGATGGAGGTGGCACAGCGCAATGGCCAGGGCGTCGGCCACGTCGGGCGGGTCGGGCATTTGATGCAGGCGGAGTTCGCGGCAGACGGCCAGCTGCATCTGCGACTTGGGCGCACGTCCATTGCCGGTGAGCAGCCGTTTGATCTGTGTGGCCGCATATGGCACGACCGGGATCTCGCGGCTCGCCGCAGCCAGGCAGATGACGCCGCGAGCGTGCCCCATCAAGATCGCGGTGCGCGGACGCTCGTAGTGCGAGTAGAGTTCCTCGAGCGCCATCGAAACGGGCTGGAACAGCTCGAGAATTTCGCACAGTCCCTGGTGGATTTCGCGCAGCCGCGAGTCGAGCGACCGGCCGCGTCCCCCGCGAATGACCCCCGCTTCGACCAGGCGCGGCCCAGCGGCGGTCAGCTCCAGTACGCCATAGCCCGTGATGTTCAGGCCCGGATCAATACCTACCACCCGCTGGCCCTGTTCCACGACCTCCCTGCTCTTGGTTTCCATACCGCGTGCGTCTCCCTCCGCGCAGGCCCGTATCTTATCTGGGCGGTCCTGACCGCTGGAACTGGCTGTAGGCCAATAGCAACAGCATCGCACCGACCACGGCCAGGAACAGACTGCGGCTATCGAATCCCTGCACGGTGCCCAAACCGAGCTGCGTGCCGATCCAGCCGCCAATCGCAGCGCCGGCGATACCGAGAAGACTGGTGATCAGGCAGCCCTTGGGGCCGCTGCCGGGCGTGAGCCAGCGGGCCAGGACGCCGGCGATGAATCCAAACACGATCCAGGACAAAATGCCCATAGCCGACTCCAGGGAAAACGTCGCGACACGGGACGGCGTCATTGTAGGGTCACAAGGTCGAGCGGCCCAGCACGTCCGGACGGCTAATCCTGGCGCGATGATCGCCCGGCCGTGCTGGCAGGTGCGAAGATCCCGGCAAGTGGGAGCGGTTGTCAGCATGCAGCGTGTCGGCTATTGTCATCGTTGGAATGTGCACGCCCTGGGAGCCTGCCCCAAATTTGTTCCCCTATTTGTTGAATCCCGCCGTGGCGTCCGCTGGTGGTGCACGACCGCGGCCCGTGGTAATTCGCCGGCCCATGCCTTCCACCCCACCTGTCTCGCTGGAACCCTGTCGCACATGCTCGAGGGGCAATCCCCGTCTTGCGGGAAGGTCGTTCCCAGCGTGCAACGCCCGGATGGGCATGACTTCCTTCGTTAATCTGCTTGTTGTCTCCCGTAAGGAATGATTATGACTGCCACAGCCTCGGTATCCGCCGCGGATCTTGCGGCCGGAGTCAAGAAAGCCCACGACGCCCTTGATGCGCATGCCGTGGAAATCGTCCAATGGCACTTCCACGAATCGACGGGCTGCCCGTTCTGGCTGGAAAAGAAGCGGGAGCTGAAGTTCGACCCCTTGAAAGAGGTAAAGTGCTTTCAGGACTTGCAGAAGTTCCCCCTGTTTGAGGACGAGTGGCTCCGAGGCGGACCCGTCCGGCGGTGGGTGCCGCGCGGCTACGCCGGCAAGCCCGTCTATGTTTTCGAGACGGGCGGGACGACGGGAATTCCCAAGAGCCGGATCGTGATCGAAGACCACTGGACCGATTACGAACTGTTCAGCCACACGTTGCCGGACGCCTATTTTCCGAAAGACGCCAACTGGATGATGCTGGGGCCGTCCGGTCCCCGCCGCCTGCGATTGGCCGTCGAGCATCTCTGCCAGTATCGCGGCGGCATCTGTTTCTGCGTCGACCTGGATCCGCGCTGGGTGGTGAAGCTGATCAAGAAGGGGTGGATGGAGCACCTCGAGGCCTATAAGACACACTGTATCGACCAAGCGATGACGGTGCTGTCGGCAGGGCATGACATCAAGTGCATGTTCACGACACCGAAGTTGCTCGACGCGCGGTGTCAGCGGCTGGAGGCCGAGGGGAAGACGTTCTAGGACACCGGCATTACGGGCATCTTTTCGGGCGGAACCGAGTTCACTCCGCAGTTCACGCGATTCTGCATCGA
>JBFWYF010000250.1:0-8821 GCA_050186685.1 Pirellulaceae bacterium | reverse complement strand
GCCAACTCGCGGGCCCGTCGTAAGGCCTCCAGCGTCTCCTGGACCAGCGTCGCATCAATAGGGACACGGACCCGCTGTTTCGTCGCGGCGTAGTACACGATTCCCTCGTCGCAGCGATACCCGTTGTCGCGCAAAACCAGCCCCTGCACGGCCAGCTGCACACGATCCGGGTCCCACGCCTGGGGCGCCGGCGAGCCGTGGGATTCGCCAGACCGGGGCGAGCCCCGTTTGTAGTCGACCGGCGTGACAAGCCCCTCGGCGGCCTCGAGCACATCCAATTTGGCGATCAATCGGTGCTGTTCGCTCGCGAGCTGGATCGACCGCGTGTGGAACAGCGCCCTCGACGCGGCCAGCTCTTCGGCCAGCGGCAGCGCCCCCTCGGCCGCGTCCAGTTTCCGGTGCCGGATCGCACCCTCGACCGTTTCCTGATTGTGGGCAAAAACCCCTTCGACCCACTCATAGAAGAACAGCCGCGGGCAGTAGACGAATTCATTGAGCATCCGCGCCGGCAAGTAGTCGGGCAATTCCACCGTTTGCTCCGCGTTACTGGGTCGGGCGATCATGCATACCTCCCTCAAGTTGGACTTGCCAAGGCCACGCGATGGCTGCGGGTGGGCTGCCTGCAACTACACGACCACACAAGGGGCATCGATCGGAGTGTACGGTTTGCCGAGGGCCGAGATGACACGTTCCCCGCGCCCGTCCGTCGGCCCGAGGTCAATGAACAGCACCTGGTCCTCGGTCGACTTGATGATCTGGCCGAGCGCATCGCGGCAGCGGGCAAGATCGACGGCGGTGAACTGGCACTCGAAGACCGAATACTGCAGGTGGTCGCCGAAATCCCGCATGGTTTGAAAAACCTTGCGGAGTCGCTTGTCGTCGCAGATGTCGTAACAGACGAGATAGGTGCTGCGCATGGCGGAATCTCCGAGAGGTCGAATCCGTCCATCCGTGACTGGCGCGGTGCCCGGCGCCACGCCGGCAAACGCGCCGCTGGCCCAGTCTAATTCGGACGGGAAACGGCACAAGCGCCAGCGGGATCGGTCGTCTCGGCAGGCCCCCACGCCCCGGCCCGCGCGCCGCCCGAAGGCGATTGACGGGCCGAGGCTAGCCTCGAAACCACTCTTGTTATTACACCGAATTGTCAAAGAACTCGGATCACTTCAACGGTCGCAACTGCCAAATAATCCCAGGCCGAAATGACTGGCATAGCCCAGCGACAAGGGACCGAGAACAGGTCGGGAGAACGTTAGCCGCAGGGCAAAGCCCGTGTCGCAAGGGGGGGGAGTTCCTCCGCGCTGGCGCACACGAACGAAATGGCGCAGGGCAATCGTCTCCGCTGGTAAGATCTCCGTTTCTCCGACTGGATCGATCCCGCGTGAACCCAATTCCGCGTTGATCTGACCTAGCAGCGAGTTGATTCCGCGCGGCTTGATGAACCGCGGAGGGACAAACGGTGTGAGGCTTTGCCAGACGCGCGAGCCACCTGGCGGACCGAGCAAGCGCGTGACTTGCCGGTCGAAGGGCGCCGGCAGCGAGCGAAGCACATCGAGGTCGCCGCTCCCGGCAAACGCCACTTGCAGGTCAACGCCTCGCTTTGTCCACGTTTCACGGAGCGTCCGGATTGCTTGCTGAGCTGGTCCGCTCAACCCCATGGGCGCGTGGATCAGGACGTGGTCGAGCCGGGGCGTGCCCTCGGCATCGCCGCGAAGATTAATAGGCAGGATGTGAGCGTGGCGGTGTCCCCCACGCAAAGGTCGGCCCTCGTCGTCTCGCCCGGTCAGTTCTGGGCAATGGACGCGTCGGCCCTTTCCGACGCGGCTGACAATCGACCTGTGAAGCAGCTCCGCCTGAGGCAACGTGCGCGTGACGAGCGGCAACGCCGAACGTCGGCCGCTTGGCGTGGCGAGCGATAACAACATGGTCGTAACCGGGCGAACCGGGCGCCTTTCGACGCATCGGGGCATGCCAACTTCCAATGCGTCGCAGCGACGACAGTAGATCACGCGCTGCGCACTGGGAGACGCTGCCACGGCTGCCGCAGCTAGAGGCAGACTTTGTTTTTCGATTTCTGCCACAAGCTGCGTCAGAATGTGTGGGGTGGTCCGGCGAGCCATCATAGTTTCCTCTCTGGTGCATCGTGATCCTGTCACTATGCCGTCAACATCCGATTGCGCGACACCACATCCACTATTTGTCCTTCGCGAAGTTCCAGGCGATCCAATGCCACGACCACCCCTCCCAGTTTCGGGTAGTACACGCCGATTGCCCTGCCGCCGAGCTGTGCAGCACGTGAAACGCCAACCAATATCGCCAAATCGGCGCGCACCTCAGTCACGACCAACGCCCCGCGCGGAATTTCAGAAAATATGGGCAACGGTTCATTGGGGCTAGTCGGCTGGTCGACGCTGATGTTGTACGACATGACCGATGATGAAATGGGAAACTCATTTTCGGATGGAATAGCAATTCGCGAATTATCTGGGCCCACGAAGTAGTCGCGGCTAGTTCGCGGATTTGATTCACCGTGACGATTCGGCCGTTAAAGATCTCGGCCCGCTGTGCAAAAGAGGATTTCACCGCTCCACTGCCGTCTAAGTCTAAGTAGTGGTGAGCAGTTGCGCCCGTACGGATGACAAAAGATCATTGCAAAGCTGATCCGCCTGCTGCACTTCCAGTTCGTCCAATACATCTTTCACCAGTTGTTGCGTGAGGAACTTGTTCTCGTCGGACCAGAGTCCAGCGGCTATCATTTTTCCTCTGGCCTCCGCCATGAGCGAAGGGGTCGGCTCGTTATGGGCGACGTCATTACGCAGCGCGCGAATATCGCCGCCGAGTGCACTGTCGAAGGCCACCAGTCCCTTTCGCTTGAGGAATCGCTTTGCAATGCGAGCAGCGGGTCCTCCATCACCGTCGTGGATCCAGTACCAACTGATGCCGCCGATAGTTTCCTTGAACTCGAATGGTCGTTTTCGATCGTCGTCGGATCCGTCTCCCTGCCGCAATAGCTTGTCACCACTAGGGGCGTCGCCACTCTTGATCTTGAAGTATCGTCGTCGCTTCGGATCCTCAGAACGCTCGACCCGTTCGTGCAAGCCATCCCACAAGGCTGCTTCAAAGAATGCAACGGTTCCGTGAAGTGCCCTTGGTATATCGCCTGCGCGGAGGGCCAGTTCCACACGCAGGGCGGCGCCCACGGCCATGCGTTCGTGGCTCAAGACGGCGAGGTCGCATCCCGTTGGCATCGGAAACGACGAAGCGAAGTGCGCAAGCCACTTGACGACCTGCGTCCAGCATTGGCTAGGTTCATTTTCCAGGTGGCTGACCGCACCCCAGGCTCCGAGCAAGTTGCCCTTCTCGATGAGCGAAAGCGCATGCCAACGGGCACGGAACCCCGCTGACGGGTGGAATTTTTCTTCGACAGCCCGATCCTCGCCTTGAACTCGCTCGCGGTCTGGCACTTCCAGTGCGGTCACAGTCGGGCCGCTCACCGCGTGCAGTCGCACCATCTCATTGATGAGTTCGTTGGCCGCAGCCAGTCCGCCGGTTGTGGCAAGGATGACACGGTCGCCCTTGGCGAGTTGCCCAAGCTGCTCACTGATCGCCTTCGAAAGCGTAGAAACGACGGATCGCCTGACGACCGCGTCGACGTCATTCGAGGCGTCTTCTAGCTGTTCCGTGCCGGTCAAGAACGCCACTCGGGTCACTTGGTTGACGTGGTGATCTCGAAGGCGTTGTTCCACGACTTCGCCTGCCAAACGAGGGTCACGCGCGTCCTGCCGGTTGGTCTCGAAAATCAGCGCCGACGTCGGCAGCGAGGCGCCGAAGTACGCCAGCACGGCATCGAGCTTTGGTGTGCAGAGCTTCACCTCGACATCGCATATGGTCTTGATGAGGTCCCTGCTTCTCGCAATCGGTGCATCGATGACCGACCACGAACGCTCTTTGATGGCGTCGTGAAGCATGCCGCAAATGTTTCCATCGAGCTTATGCCGCTGGTCATTGACGACTAGCTGCACGTCGGTCTGGCCAACGGTGATGATGAGCAACGTCTTCATCGCGTTCCATCTTTCTTGTAGCGGCGGTTGCGCGAGTGCTCGGCGCGCAAGCCCGTGTGGAAGGTGTAAATCTGGCCATCTTTTTCCGGGTAGTGGGCCGCGTTCGGATGGTTGCGTCGGTGGATCGCGAGCCACTCGTCCTGCGTTGCCGACTTCCGGTGGTTGTTCCTCACCAAGGCCATGAGGTCGCACGCGGGCTTCAGCGAGGGGATATCACTAGCTTCATCAAGAATATGGAGCGCCTTGGCCTCGATACGCACGCTGCCCCAGCCCAGCGGCCGCGCGTAGCCAAGTTTGGAGCAGTAGCCGTCGGTGTAAGTGCTGCCGAGCACGGCTTTGAACTGGTCGGGGCAGAGTGCGACAAGGATCGCGGCCAGTTCGGCGGCATCGAGGTCGCGAAAACGTACGCTAAAACGGAACTTGCGGCCCGGCTTCGATGCCTCGAGCGCCAGGGTGCTGCGCTCGTTCTGCCGATTGTTGTCGGAGAAATCCGCGGCGGGACCAGGCACCAGCCCCTTGCCGTCGGTACCGTACGCCTTCTGCCAATCGAGGTAGAACTTGCGACCGGCCAACTCACCGGGCGCGTCGTAGCCTTCGGCGTCGCCGTAGGTGGCGAGCTTTGCCCTGTCAGAGGGCCGCGAATCTGGGTAATACGGCTGTTTGAGGTAATGCTCGACCGCACTGGGCCGGGGCATGCCCAGTTCCTTGAGGAAAGTTGGCTTCAGGAAGCGGTCGTCATCGCTCTCATTCGGGCCGACGACCTCAAGCCCCGCATTGACGAAAACGCGCCCCATTAGCTGAGTGTGGTCCTTCGCGCCGATATTCGCGGAACCTTCGTTACCGCCCGTGTAACCGAAGAGCCGACGCACGGCCGAGAGCTCCTTCGGGGCACCATCGCTATCCTTCTCGCGCTCGGCCTCAAGCGGTAAGAGCCCGTGTCGTTCGAGCCTTCCACCCGTCTTCCGGACCGAGTCGGTGTAGGCCCAGCGGTAGTAGTAGTGCCAGCCAAGCGAGACAATGCACTGCTTCTCCGTGTCCCACTCTACCCATATGAGATCGCCCGGCTGGAAGGCACGTCCGGCTCCCTTCTCGACAGCGTCACGCGCGAGACGCTGCTTCTGGTGGTCGGTACCGATGTTCGGGTGGCGAGCGCTGAAATGGCCGTCATTCGCATCAAGCAGATGCGCCAACGTTGCAGCGTACTGCTTGATGACGGGTGACAGCAGGCGAACAGCTTCGTGGTCAACGCGAAGCTGCTGCACGTCGATATGCGTGTGAACGAGCTTTCGTCGTGCCTCCTCGGAGAGCACTGCTTCGGGAAGCGGCTCTCCAGCTCCGAGTCCACCTCGATAAGGCTCAGCTTCGCGACTTGGAGGCACGACATCCCGAGATTTACGCTCCCTTCGAGGGAAGTAGACTTGTTCGTCCCTTGTCGCCATCTTGAGCACATCGACCTGCTCGGGCACGGGCCACGGCGCGCCAACAATGTCGACGGTCGTCGCGGTGCTTACCCGGGCAAGACGCGGTTCAATAAATCGTCCCTCGGTTCGATCAGGATATTTGAGGTTTGGGCGATACGAGTACGAGCGTTCGGCGACGCGTTCCATCGGAGTGCCGAGGAATGCGCCCAACTCGTGGCGAAGTAGACCTTTAAGCGAATCACCAGGAATGACAACGGGACGCTCACCCCACGGCGCGCGCAGCGGGCAGAGCACCAACTTTTTGTTGAAGAGTTGGCCGACGTTGGCGAGCTCCGCCGATAGCGGCCAGTCGCAATTGTTGTCGCCAACCTGTCCTCGTTCCCAGCCGACGAGGAGCGGCGTCAGGGTCTCGAGCTCGAGGCGGATCTCCCCGGAAAGACGACCTCGGCTGCTAGTGCCGTCATGCCAGATGGGCGGGGAGGTCGTCAGAGCCCGCGGAATCGCCACAAAGCCGTATGGTTTTGGAAACGGAACTGGCCGTTCGGGAACAGGTGTTTCTTCGAGGCCTGCCGCTGCAAGTTTGGCACGTACCTGATCCAAATGTGTTTCCTTCACCGCTCGAATGAAGAACTCCAGTTTGTCCTTCGCGTCGACCACGTCGACGTGCGGGACTAAGAGCCCCTTGAGCTTGTTGGGCTCGCGAGGCTTGCCATCTTTGACGCGGACATACATATGATGAGGTTTTTGCGACATCAGCGATGCTCCTTGGTGAGGGTGAACCCGAGGATCTCGTCGCCGACGTGCCACTCTCGCAGGAGGACGTTGCCCTGGCCGGTATTCGCCGAGGAGAATCGCGAGAATCCGTGCAGACGCGCGGGCCTATGGATTACGCGAGTCAACTCCGCGCCCTCTGTCTGCGGCGGAAGTTCCTTGATGAGCACGAATCGCGTACCGTGCGACATTCGTGCAGCACGCCAAACTGTGTGCTCGGCAAAGAAGGCGACCTCGTCCACCTGAAGATTGTCGTCTTGACTGGGCCATGCCGTTCCGAATGTGGTGGGTGGAGTTTGCAAATCGGGATTGATCGTCGGATCGCACCACCACGCGACCAGCGGCTCACCGAGCACAGCTTTCGCGAGCTTCGCTGCCTCGCTGAGCGTGAGAACTTCTGCGATTGTGCCGTTCGTTATCTTTACCCAAACGTCCGTGTCGTCGGGTCGCTCGATGAAGGAGCTCTGCGTGTAGCCGGATTTCGACGCCTTCCCGTCAGACTCCTTTGGCGGACTCCAGTCCCTCGCCTTTATTACATCATCATTGACCCAGGGTTTTGCCTGCCAACGTCCCGCGCCTGCACCACGCGTTTTGTGCCCACCGATTGGCAGGTGCCCAAGTGCTCCGAGAGCGACCTGACGATCAATGAGCTTCTCCAATCGCTTGGCCTCATCGTTCGTCGCTCCCTCAACAACGATGCGCACCGTAAACGTACCGTGAAGCAAACGCACTGCATCGCGCTTGGCACTGCGGTAGGAACCCGCCGAGAACTCGTCCTCCGCGTGCATGTGCAACTTCGCGGCGGACCACTCGCCGTCGCAGAGGGCATCGCGGATGAGGATGCGACTGCTTTTGGTGACCGTACCGAAGGCCGGCCCTGCAAGATCGTCTTCACGAATATTTGCGCCGCTGTAATTCGAGTCTTCCACGACGAGTCGCCCTGCTTGATCGTTCTCGTGGCGAGCGAATGCGTGGCGCAGAGGCCCGCGCACGCTCGATCCGGGAAGCAGTGGACGGTCGCCCTCCATCAGGAGCGCACGGTCGGTACTTAGGTCCTTGGGCGTGTGCTTGTCATCGGACCATTTGGATGGGTCATTCGCGTTTGCGGCCCATGGCGGGCGCACCCACTTGCCGTATCCCGTCCGCTGCACAGCGCGCTCGGTGTCGTGTGGGCCGACGGCGAACATGTCGAGGCCCCATGCGGCATCGTTGGGATCAGGTTTGTATTCGCCAAACGATATGTCTACATCGAGCGTGCGGAAGCACCAGGAGCGCGTCGGCGAGACAACAGGCGATTTCACAGTGCTGACGTGGGGCAATGACGGACGCCCAGCCTTAACCCATGCGTCGTAGCCAGCTTCGTCGAAGCGATATGCCTTCAGCTCGTCGATGTGGCACCAGCCGAGACCGCGCGCAACGTTGCCTCCGAGCCAGCAGCGACCCTTGGTCCAATGCTCCGCGAGGACATAGCCGAGTATGCCCTCAGCCTCAGCGAACTCGGCATCGTCGTGCGCATACGATCGGTCGACGCGGAAGTTAAGCTGCCATCGTGTCCCAGCTGGCATGACCTCACGGTCGTAAAGCACGCCGCTGGCCCGGGCGCCGGTCTTCTGGCGGATGCCGACCCCCGCGCGGAGTGCGGGTGTGCCGGTTGTTGTTGCGTCCGAGAACTCCCACGCCGATCGGCGCAGTGCCCCCTGCTTGATATCGTCCGAGACTGCGCGGGGCAGTGGGTCAAAGAATCGTCTGGCCATGGCAACCGCCGCGCCTTTGAGTCCGCGGCCCACGAGCGTCGGCACGCCATCAACGAGCGCGAAGGGCTGGTCGGCACTGGTCTCGCGATCCAGCCCCGACACTGAGAGCGCTGAGTCCTGGATGAGGGTCGCAGTGAAAAGCGTCAGTTTGGTAGTCATCGGACCTTCCAATCGCAAAGGTAGGATCCACGTATTCCCATCAGCTGACTACTGTAGGTGGCCCAAAATTGCCGAAGCCCTGACTGGTGCGACGGATTGCGGAACTGCAGATCGCAAAGATGCCGCGCGCTGCTCGCTCCCGGATGCTCCCGGTCCAGTCAACCTGAAGCGCTGACCTTGCCGTCTGGAGTGAAGCAGGGACTGACCAAAGCGGCCATGTAAACCTCATGTCATCGCCTCGTCCTACGACGCCGGTGGTACTAATTTTTGAGCCCCGAGGAAAGCTGGGCACCAACGGCAGACCCCTGAATGCGAGCCATTCCAGCGGAGCGTCCACGTGAGTTTCATCGCCGCTTGGGTTGTTAGCCATCAAGGCCCAGTTACGATCAGCGTTTGGGTCCCATCGAAGGTTGCTGCCCGGCCGCGCGCCGTGCCCCTTAAACAGAGATATCTCTACCCACTCCTCCGTCACCGCAGCGCGAATGCCCTCCACGGCGCCTAGGAACGTTTGCTGCGCAGCGGTGAAGTGAAACGCGGTGGGCTTTGTATTACCCTTGCCATCGATCGCGATGTCCGTGGCATAGGCCGCTGCGTAGCCTACTGCCTCATCATTGCCCGCCAACCAAGCGTCGACGCAGGTAGCAAGGAATTTCTTGAA
>JBFWYF010000249.1:0-8839 GCA_050186685.1 Pirellulaceae bacterium | reverse complement strand
CCGCAGGTTCTCATTCGAAAGAGTACGCAGGTATACCTATGGCGCAGATGTTGATAGATGCTCCGGGAATTGAACTGGGTGGTTGTGGCCTACGCCGCGCGGAAGCCGCCGAGCAGTTCAACGAGCGGGAACAGCGCGACGACGGCGCCCGCATCGTAAGTCGACTCGCCGACGGCATGACGGTATTGCGCAATTCGTTGTTCACGCGCATTCATGACGACGTCGAAGACCGGTACGGGATGGATTCGGCGATTATGCCCTTGTCGCTTGCCAAGAGTGAGCGGATGACGAAGATCGAGATCGAGGTCTTCCAGTCGTTGCACGCTGCCTGTAGCGCGGTCGATCGTGGCTATGTGAAGAGCGAATGCGATCGGCTCGGACAGTGGCTGTTGTATCTGCGCATTGGTTCGGCATGCTGGCGTGAACCGATTCAACAGCGTGTGGAGCGTTACCTGGCCAAGGATCCGGAGTGCCGTCGGTTATTCTTTTCGGACCTGCTGGTAGCGGATCTGCCCGAGGCGGGCCGCGCGCCGCTGGTGTTACTGCGGTTGTTTCCGCTGGCCGTAGAGATCGTGACGGCCATGGCCTTCGACGATGTGGAGACGGCGGACGAGTTGCGTGCCGAGCAGCGCCGGTTGCTGCCGCCGATTGGAGACTGCCGAAGGTGCGGGGGGAAAGTGCTGCGCAACGGCGACTCGTGTCGCGAGTGCGGCAATCCGATCTGGAAGTTCAAGCTGCTGCTCGCAAGCTAGTGCCACTGTTAGTTCGTGACTTTCGCGAAAACTCGTTTGCCACGTAGCTGTACCAACGTCGGTCACGGCCCCCCACCCCGGCCCTCCCCCGCAGGAATTTGCCGATGTGATCGGTCTCGTAAGACAGCGCTGTGTGTGGCCAGCGCCTCGGGGGAGGGAGCGAACCAATCAAGAAGGGTTTCCCCGCAGGCACTGCGGTCGAAATCGCCCTCGTTGATCGACAATCCGCTAGGCAAGTCTCTGTGGGGGAGAACCGGGGAGAGGGGCCGGGCGGCGGTGAGCAGCGCAGCCTCAAACGCCACTGGGGGCCGTTACCCCGAGTCGCCTAGCTGCTGGCGGAGGCGACGCATAATGCGAGAGCGGTTCTGACGCACGGCGGCGGAGGTCAGCCCAAGCTGCTGCGCCGCGACGGCGGTGGGAATCCCGTCGATGGCGGTGCGCCAGAACGATTGCCAGCTCGCCGGCTCAAATTCGGCTCGCACCTGCTCTAAACCACGCCGGACGAGGTCGCTCAAGACGCCGGCGTCCGACGGTTCGTCCTCCGGCAGAGCCTGCTCGTCCGCCAGCTCGGCGAGTTGCCGAGCGGCCGTGCTCCCTCCCTCGCCGCGAGGTTGGTGGGACCGTCGCCGCCGCTGGTCGCGGACCTTGTTTCGGGTGATCGTCCAGAGCCAGCCACGAAACGCACCGCTGCTGTCCGCCGGGCGATACCGGACCAGCGCCGTAGCGACCGAGGCAAATACGTCCTGGACGCAATCGGCCGTGTCGTGCGGATCGAGGCCGCACCGGCGGCACCAGTGGGCGATCAACGGTGCATAGAGCCGCACCAGGTCGCTCCAGGCTGCGGGGTCCCGCCCACGCGCCCTGGCCAATAAACTCAATTGTGTGCCAGTCGAGGAAGTTGTCATCGGATCCAGACGAGGCCAACTGACAAAGTCGTGTCACACCGGTAACGTTCTGGTACTTACAAGCTTCATCCAGTCTCCTCGCCCGGTACTCCGGGAGAGGGCCGCGGCGATGGGTTTTCTGGCAGAGCTCCGATCAACTCGTCCGAGCCCTATCGATCGTCGGCATTATAACCCTGACACGGGCGATTCCCATGGTGATGTTAGCATGCTTTCCTCGCGACACACTCCAGAGGTATCTGGCGGGTTGGATCGACCAGCCCGAGGCGGCGGTGATCGAACAGCATCTGCGGTCGTGTGATGCTTGTGAGCAGACCGTAACCGAACTGGAGTCGAATCCCGACACGCTGCTGGAGCGTATTCGCCAGTCTCCCGCGGCATCAGGAGAGCGGAACGCGACGGACGCGCTGCTGCGCCGAGCGATGGCTAACGCCGAGGAGCGGATGCCGCCCGAGTTCCGATGCGACGCGGAGGATTCGTTGCTGGCGGAGGGGCGCGTGGGACCCTACGCGCTGCTGCGGCGACTGGGCCGGGGTGGCATGGGAGCCGTTTACGAGGCGCGGCACACCCAGCTCGGCAAGCGGGTGGCAATCAAACTGTTGCCCGCTCAATGGGCCGAGCAGTTCGAGGCGATTGCCCGTTTTCGCCGTGAAATTCAGGCCGTCGGCAAGCTGAACCACGCTGCCATTGTCTCCGCCACCGATGCCGGTGAGCAGGACGGCTTGTATTTCCTGGTGATGGAGTATGTGGAGGGAGTCGACCTGAGCCGCCTCGTACGGGCCACAGGGCCGCTGAACATAGCCGACGCATGCGAAGTGGCCCGGCAAGCAGCCCTCGGACTCTCCTACGCGCATGCCGAGGGCATTGTGCATCGCGACATCAAGCCATCGAACGTGATGCTCGACCACCGTGGTCAGGTGAAGGTACTCGACTTTGGTCTCGCGCTGCTCAGTCCCTGGGAGGAAGCATCGGCGGAGATCACGACGGTCGGCCAGCTAATGGGCACGCTGGACTATATGGCGCCGGAACAAGCCGAACGCCCCAGCGCGGTCGATTACCGAGTCGACCTGTACTCGCTCGGAGCGACGCTGTTTCGACTGGTGACGGGCCGCGCGCCCTTGGCGGCAGCTCCGCATCTGTCGCCGCTCGACAAGCTGCGGCTGCTGGCCGAGCACCATCCGCCGCGGCTCGATACCTTGTGCCCCGATGCGCCGCCGGAACTGGTCGGGTTGGTGGCGTCGCTCCTACAGCGGCGGCCGGAATCACGGCCGGCCAGCGCCGCACATGTCGCCGAGCAATTGTCGCCGCTGTGCCGGGGTGCGGACCTGGTGGCGCTGGCGGCGCGCGCAGAGGCCGCTTTGCAAGACGTGGCCGTCGAGCAACTCGGTGCCTGGCCAGGAACCAAGGTTCCGCAGGCCATGGGCGTGGCGCGCCATCGTGTGGGGCGGCCGCCAAACTGGCTCCGCCGCCTGGCGTGGAGCGGACTTGCGGCCGGTGGATTGCTGGCCGCCGTGTTGATCATTCTGGAGACCCGCAAGGGACAGCTGGTGATTGAGTCGGAAGTCGCCGGGGTGCACGTCAAATTGCTGAGCGACGGGAAACAGGTAGACGACCTCCAGCTGCAAACCGGCACGACAACGACGCGACTGGCCGCTGACCAATATGAAATCGTCGTGGATAGCCCGAGCGACGTGGTGGCGGTCGATAACAACGCGTTTGTTCTCCGGCGTGGCGAGACCGTCGTCGCTCGCATCCGCCGGCGTGGCGCCGCGCACCCCGTTTCGCCAAGGCAGGCTGCCACGGCTCAAGAGCCGATCTACGCCGGTAAGACGCTCGACGACTGGCTCGAGCAACTGCGCCGCGACCGGAGCCCGGCGGCCATTAAGGACTCGCTGCTGGCGCTCGAGGCCCTCTTGCAGCCGGAGACATCGCCGCGAATCACCGCGGAGCTGCTCGGCGTTCTTCCCGCGATGAACCCGCAAGATTATCCAGAATCGCTTGGCTTGCTGAAGACCGCCAATCCGGGTCGAGCTTATTTTGAGCTTGTGGCCCGGCTCTTAACCGGTGCCAGCCGCGACTGGGGGCCACGCGTGTTGACGCATGTGACCACATTCGACTTGAACGCCTCGTCGGCCGCCGATCTGGATCCGTTGCTCCGCTGGATGGAAACGGCCTTCGATGACGAGAACCCAAAGGACGCACCGTCGCCCCTGCTGGGGGTGAGTGCCCGTTTGGTGTATGAGCTGCTGTATAGTCACAAGCAGCGGCAGTTCGAGGCGCGGTTGCTGCCGGGTCTCGAACGTTCGCGTTCGCTGGGCACGGAGTTCTGGCTCGCGTCGCCACCGATTCCGGACTGGTCCGCCGACATGCGACGCATCGTATTCGACCGAGCAACAAAGGCACTTCAAGCTGGCGATACCAGTCCCCAACTGGTTGCTCAAGCCGCGATGATCCTGACGGACATGTTGCCGGATGCGGATGCCAACCGTCGTGGCAACGTTGCAATGCTTTCCGATGCGGTGCAGTCCCGCTTGACGGCGATGTCGCGGGAGCCCACCCGTTGGCAATCCGTGACCGAAGTCAGCGGAAATTTTCACGAGCTGGTAATGCCGGAATCCGATTCATTGGCTCGAGGTAGAATTCGGTGTAGCGAAGCGCTGGAACTGTTGGATCTGGCAGCCACACTGAAGAGCCAAAGTGACCAGCAATTCGATCTGGCGTCGCTCGTCGACGCGACCGCGGACGCATATCGAAAGGTCAAAGCTACGGAGCAGAGAGGAGTGCCGGCGGCCCTCCTCGGAATGACGCTACGTTTCAGTGATCGTTCAAGCAATCGAAGCTGGCACGGCCCGCCCCCAGGCCTCGTCATCGGCTACTTCATCTGCGCCCGCGCGGCCGAGGTTGGCGAGTTGTCCTTGCCCGCGCCGGATGCCGTCGGGGCGCCGGACTCCCCACCTAGCGGCGCCGAGCGGACTCGATGAACGATCGGATGCGGTCCACGTGGGCGCCCAATGTGGCGAACGGTCCGACGGCTTTCACAAAATACATCGTCTCGCCCACCGGCAGGATCGCCGCGTACATCCGATAGCCTGACTGCGGTGCGCCGCCGCTGAACGGACCGCGCTGGTCGCGAAAGACGCCGCTCAGCTCCACGATTGTCACATCCATCCCGTCGACCCGAATCTGGTTCTGTGCCGACTGCTCCGGTTCGCCTCCGAACTGGCCGCGCCACCGCTGGATGTTGTCTTCGACCGAACCACCGGCGCTGCTGACGGTCAAGCGCGCATCGGCGGTACCGGGCTCGGAAGCCGGCAGCGTCCATTCGGCGAGCACGAAGGACGAGGCTGCCTCTTTCCGCTGCCAGCCGTCGGGAACCGTGAACGTCAGGTGGTCCAGCGCCAGGCTCTTCGCATCGGTCGACGCCGCAGCCGAGGCGTTGCCGCTCGCCCCCGTCTCGTCGCTCGGGGCCGGGGATGCCGATTCGGGAGCCGGCGAAGAAACGTCGGGCTGGGGCTGGGTGTCGCTCGAGGGCGAATCGGCCGACGCCGGCGAGTCGGCATGCGGCGTGTCCGTCACCGGCTGCGCACCACAGCCCACCCCAAACACCAGGCCAACCAACAGCGAGCCGAACATCATACGCATCGGACAATCTCCTCACACAAGGCGAGCGACGAGTGAAGCAGAATGGCTTTCGGGTCCGACGCTGCCGTCACTTGGCAGCCGCCGGCGTGCGCTTCGGTTTGTAGATTTCCGTCGCTGTGCCAAAGAACACTTCGCTCGCATTCATGAGCGTCTCGCTCAACGTGGGATGCGGGTGGACCGTCTCCGCCAGGTCGCGCACTTCGCAGCCCATTTCGATCGCGAGCACCGCTTCGGCGATCAGCTCGCCGGCCCCGGGGCCGACCATGCCACAGCCGAGCACGCGCTGCGTCTCCGGATCGATCAGCCATTTCGTCAGCCCCTCCGTGCGGCCCAGTGCCTGGGCGCGGCCGCTGGCTCCCCAGGGATAGACCGCGGCTTCGTACGGACGCGCCTGCGCCTTGGCTTGTTCCTCGGTCAGCCCCGCCCAAGCGATCTCCGGATCCGTGAACACCACCGCCGGAATCGCCAGCTTGTCGAATTCCGCGGCCTTGCCCAGGACGACTTCGACCGCTGTCTTGGCCTGGTGCGTTGCCTTGTGAGCCAGCATCGGCTCACCGGCCACATCGCCGATTGCGAAAATGCTGGGGACGGATGTCTGTTGCTGGCGGTCGGTAATCACGAAGCCGCGCTCGTCGAGCTTCACGCCGACCGCCTCGAGCCCGAAACCGCGGCTGTTGGGCCGGCGGCCCACCGAGACCAGTACCTTGTCGTACTGCTCCGTCCCGTACTTGCTCGGGCCCTCGAACGCGACTTCCACCTGGTCGTTGCGGTCGCCGATAGAACCGACCTTCGTATTCAGATAGATGCGATCCTGCAGCAGCGTGGCCAGACGCTTGTGTAATGGCTTGACAAGGTCGCGGTCGGCGCCGGGCAGCAGCCCCTCGGTCAGCTCGACGACGCTCACCTTCGTGCCGAGCCGGGCATACACGGTTCCCATCTCGAGACCGATGTAGCCGCCGCCGATGACGAGCATGGTGCCGGGAATCTCGTTCAACTCGAGCGCACCCGTCGAGTCGATGACGCGGGGAGAACCGATCGCAAACGTGGGCGGCATCGCCGGGACCGAGCCCGTGGCGACAATGCAGTTGTCGAACGTCAGCACGCCTCCTTCCGGGATCGACGCGTCCGTCCCTTCCAGACGCAGCGTCGTGGGGTCCTCGAAGATTCCCTTGGCGTGAATCACCCGGACATTGCGGCGTTTGGCGAGCTGCTTGAGCCCGCCGGATAACGTCGCAATGATCTTTTCCTTACGCTCGCGGAGCTTGTCGAGCTGGATTTTGGCCGGCGCAAACTCGACTCCCCATTCCGCACGTAACTCGTCGACTTCGCTGAGCACCCGGGCGACGTGCAGCAGCGCCTTGGAAGGGATGCAGCCGCGCAGCAGGCAGGTCCCGCCCAGTCGCGCGTCGGATTCAACCAGGGTGACTTCGCAACCCTCGTCCGCAGCGAGAAATGCTGCTGCGTAACCGCCCGGTCCCCCGCCCAGAACGACTAAATCCGTATGCATGGATCGGCTCCTGAAGTAAGAGATCCGTGCCAGCCTACCAGAGGAGGTCGGGGGCGCGGACCCCCGGAGCGCGGATTCTGTTCCGTGGCCCCTTTTGCAAGAAGGGGGAAGACACCGCCGACGGAGCGGCGGGCCACACTCAGACACCGCCGACGGAGCGGCGGGCCACACTCGGAAGACAATGCCGGCGGGCCGCTGTGTCCATTACTCACCACGTTCTGGCGAACGTGGCGAAGAATGCGGTACTAGCGGGACATGAACTCGACGACGATGTTCACATCCACCGGCAGGCTGATGTCGCTGGGGCCAGGCAGACCCTGGACATTGATCCGCAACGACTCGGAGTCGACGCTCAGCCACTCGACGGCCTGCGGGGCATCGGCGCTTGCCATGGCGCCCCGGTACAGCGTCTCGATCTTCTTCTTGGCGCGGATGGTGATCACATCACCGGGCCGCAACAGATAGGAGGGCTTGGTGACTTTGACGCCATTGATGCGAAAGTGACCGTGTACAATTCCTTGGCGAGCTTGCGGGCGCGTCTTGACGAGCCCGGCACGGCGGACGACGTTGTCCAACCGCCGTTCGAGCATCAACATCATCTGCTGGCCCGCGTTTCCTCGCTTGTGGCGCACGGCCTCGAAGAACCGTCGCAGCTGCCGCTCGCCTAACCCGTAGTAGTGCTTAATCTTCTGCTTCTCGGCCAGCGCTAGACCATAGTTCGATGGCCGGCGACCGCGCGTGTGCATGCCCGGTGGATTATCGCGGCGCTCCATCGACTTGACGGCGCCGTGGCTTTCGTAAACCTGGAATCCCAACCGTCGATTGACCCGGGCTTTCGGGCCATGATACCGAGCCATGCGACTTGTTCTCCTACCTGCCGGCTATGAATACGGGCTGTCTGCTGCTATGCCATTCGGACGCGCGGGGCATCCGGATTGTTGCTCGCCAAATCATTACCGCCGCCCTGGTTCGGGCAGTTGCGAACCGCAGATGATGATGCATTACGGTTCGGTTAGCAAGGGGTCTTTCGGCAAAACGTGGTACCGCACGGGTTCGTTCCGCTCTATGATGGGCGAGTCGGGGTAAGCGAGGGGCCTCGGCGTCGTACTCGCTCAGCATCCATCGAGACCCGGTGTGCGGCATGGGCTCAGGCCCAGGCCGCCCTTGCGGAGAACCGCCTACCTTCATGACGCTCCTCTATACTTCCCCGCTGTTTCTGGAACATCGCACTGGTCACCACCCCGAGACGGCGGAACGTCTGCGGCGGATCACCCAGCAGCTTGCCGAGGCGGGGCTGGAAGCGCAGTGTCAGCGTCCGGTGGTTCCCCCGGTCATTCCGGCCCGCCTGGGGCTGGTCCATTCGCTGGACTACGTACGAGAAGTCGCCGAGTTCGCTCAACGCGGCGGGGGCTACATCGAAGCCGATACGGTGCTCTGTCCGAGGTCGTACGAAGTTGCTCTGCATGCCGCCGGCGCCGTGTGCGATGCGGTCGAGCGTGTGGTGCGGGGTCCCGATCCCCATGCGCTGTGTCTGGTGCGTCCGCCCGGACATCATGCTCTGGAAAAGTCGGCAATGGGGTTCTGCCTGTTCAACAACATCGCGATTGGAGCCCGGGTAGCTCACCGCGAACTCGGGCTGGAACGCGTGCTGATCGTCGACTGGGATGTCCACCACGGCAACGGCACGCAGGACATGTTCTGGGAGGACCCGGCGATCGCCTTCCTCTCGATTCACCGTTACCCCTTCTATCCTGGGACCGGGGCGGCGGACGAGACCGGCGGTGGCGCCGGCCGCGGCACAACGCGGAACCTTCCGATCAAGTATGGTACCCCGCGAGCGGACTATCTGCGGCGGTTCACGTCGGAGCTGGAAGCGTTTGCCGATCAGATCAAACCCCAGCTGGTGCTGTTCAGCGCCGGCTTCGACGCACACCGGCTGGACCCCGTGGGATCTTTGGACTTGGAAGACGAGGACTTTGTGACCCTGTCGCGGATCGTGCTCAACATCGCCAACACCCACGCGCAAGGGCGGGTCG
>JBFWYF010000248.1:0-8885 GCA_050186685.1 Pirellulaceae bacterium | reverse complement strand
GGCAAATTCAGCAGCTTGAGCCGCTCCAGGCCGGCGATGATGCTCAGTCCCTGGTCATCGACGGGACTGCCCCGGATCCGCAGATGCTCGAGCTGGCTTAGGTGAGTCAAGTGCTCAAGCCCGGGGCCCTCGATGCGCGACTGCTCGATGAGCAACTCGCGCAGCCCAGTGTGCTGAGCGATGACGGCCAGGTCTGCGTCCGTAACGGCCGTGTGCTCGAGGTGGATCGTATCCGCCGTGCCCTCCGCGACCGCTTGCAGCTGCTGTTGCAGTTCGGAAGGAGGCCGACAGCCCGTCAGGTAGACCGCGGCGAAGACGAGCACGATGATCCGCAGTGGTTCTGAAAAGCGGGACATGGCATCACGTGCGACATCGAGGGCAGTGCATCACGTAGCGAGCGATTCCCGCACTGCTAACGCGCCAGGTCATGACTTCGCCACAGCGTGGGCAGAACTCGCGTTCGGCGGTGCGCGCCGGGTTGGCGACTGCACACGCCGCGCACAGTTCCGTCTGCGGCAGCGCTTCGAGACGTTCGGCGCTGATTCGCTGTCTGCAGCCCGCACAGGCTCGCCCCTCCGGCCAGTCGTTTTTGGACCGCGAGCGGATCACCAGCGGCGTCTGTCGGCAGACCGCACACCGCAGCCGAGGCAGAAAGTTGCGAAACAACTCGCCAAGCAATGCCGGGTCCGGGTCCCGCTCGCGCCGCAGCTGGCCAATGGCCTGCAGCTGTTGCAGCATCGTGGCGGGGCTGCACGGCACGGCATGGCCACATGCCGCGCAGTGCAACTCCGACTCGGCAGCGGGAAGAGGTTGAGGCATGGTGAAACGGGTGCGATCCCACGGTTGGGCAAGTCGATAGGGGTGACAATGGCATCCTCTCGCATGCCAATACATGGCGGGAAGCCGACGAACTACGGTACCGCGATGGTGCGGATGTTGGCAAGCCTTGGAACTGCCGTATTTGCCGAATGATGACCTGCCTCGAAGCGCACCTTCGGCCGCTGCAGACGAGATGTTCTGCGTCCGCCCATCGCGCCAGGCAACGCTGGAATTGCACAAGAGTTGCCGAACGGGACGCAAGCAATCAACCGGAAGAACCTTCCACGAATCTTGACAAGCCACTCGGATTATGCTGAATCGGGGCATAGCCTGTTCGGGGGTGTGTGAAAGCGGAGTTGCATACACTTAGAGACCGGCGACGCGGGCTGAGTCACCACGAAGGACACGAAGAGCACGAAGATGGAGTTCGACACTCTCTCGCACCGTGTGATCGGCTGTGCCATCGAAGTGCACGGACATCTGGGGCCGGGCCTTCTTGAATCCGCCTACGAACAATGCCGTATGGTTCTATGATTCCTTCGTGCTCTTCGAGTTCTTCGTGGTTATCCGTCAAGCCGTATCTAGTATCGACAAATGCACCAGAGGGCCGCGATTCCGTCGCGCCACCCGATCTTCTTGCCTTGCGCAAACGTCCGCCGCACATAGCTGATCGGACGCTCGACGAACCGAATGCCCGGGATGCGCAGCGCCCGGGCCGTCATTTCCAGTTCGATACCGAACCGCCTTTCGCGCAGCTGCGGGGCTATCTGCTGAATGACACTGCGGCGAAACATCTTGTAGCACGTTTCGACATCGGTAAACCGCCAGCCGTGCCGCAGGCTGAACAAACGCGTGATGAGCGTATTCGCGGCGAGGTGCCACAGTGGCGCGACGTGTCGGTCCGGACCGCTGAAACGGCTGCCGTACACGACGTCCGCGACGCCTTCCATAATGGGCTGCAGCAGGTAACGCAGGTCGCGAGGATCATATTCCAGGTCTGCGTCCTGCACGACGACCACATCGCCGGTGGCGTGCAAGAATCCAGTTCGCAGCGCCGCGCCCTTTCCCTGATTGCGCTCGTGGTACACGACTTTGACGTCCGCGCTGTCTTCCAGCTGTCGCAGTACCTCGCGAGTGCCATCGGTGCTGCCGTCGTCAACCAGCACCAGCTCGCACGGCAACCGCGTGTCGCGCAGCCGGTCAATCACCTCCCGCACGGTGTCTTGTTCGTTGTAGCAGGGGATGACCACCGTCAGGACAAAATCGCGCGGCAGCTGAAAGATCCCCAGCCGCCGGCACGTATCCGCACCCAGCAACTGCTCGGCGGTGAGCGAAGCTGAGGAATCGACGGCGCTGGATAGCGGCGTGGACGCATCGGGAGTCAGATCAGACATCGGAGCGCGGCGTTCTCGGTTCGCAGAAGGGAGAGGCATTCACGTCGTCCCAATCCTAGTTGCCCGCGGCGGTGCGCCACAAGTTGCCGACGATTCTTGCAGCCGCTGGACACGCCTTAGCGAGGGAAAGGCCAGCGATTTGCGCCGAGAGCGCGGCACGGCGACAAAAAGTTTGCGAAACCTTGATTGACTTTTCCGGTTCGTTCCGCACAATACGCCCTCTGTCCTTCGGAACGCATTCCCGATTGGAACGCCCCGATGGTGGCGTTGCGGGTCGAGTGGTTCTTACTCGATTCGATCCGAAAAAACTGACCGCATACTGCGCTCGCACTGCGCGCTGCTAGCACGTTATGTCGAGCGAAGTGGGAAAACGGATTGCGAGGCGACGCGGAACATCACGCGGGGCGTGGGTTTGAATAGAGGACGGAAATTTGGGGGCGGCGACCGAGAGGAGCGACAGTCGGCGGGCGCGGTAGTTGGCCTGTAGTTCGGAGGCTCCCCCAGGCCTTTTGTAAGCAGTACGACAGGATGTCGTTAATGCGGTTCTTGGCGGCGGAGACGGGATGTCTCTTAGCCGCCATTTTTATTGCACGAGTGGCGCGCGTGGCATCATGTCTGATCGGCCTGGGTGCCAACGTCGGCGATCGCATCGGCCAGGCTGAGCGGGCTGTGGCGCGGCTGACGGAGTTGGCCGCGCTGCGGGTGATACGATGCAGCCGCTGGTACATGTCCCGCGCCGTGGGCGGGCCCAGTGACCAGCCGGAATATCTCAACGCAGTTGTGTCGTGCGAGGCGAGTTGTAGCGCGACCGACTTGCTGGCCCATTTGCAACGGATCGAAAACGAACTGGGGCGCGTGCGAACGGTCCGTTGGGGGCCTCGTCGGATCGACCTGGATTTGTTGCTGTACGACGAGCTCGTGGGGAGCTGGCCTGAGCTGATCCTGCCTCATCCGCGGATGGCATTTCGGCGCTTTGTGCTCGGACCGGCATGTGAAGTGGCGCCGGACTGGTTGCATCCGCCGACCGGACAGACGTTGTGTCAGTTGCTGAAGCGGTTGGATACATGGGTGCCCTATATCGCCCTATGCGGCGGGCCGGTGGCGGCGCGCCGGTTGTGTGTGCGCGAAACGGCCCGCCGACTCGGATGCACGTCGATCTCCGATGCGGACGATGCCGGGCGCGTCGAGGTGCCGGCGGATGGTGAGCCTGCCGGAGCACCGTTAGAATTGCTGAGTCGTCGCGTGGAGCTGCTGGCCGGCGTGCCGGAGTCCTCGTGCCGAGGTCGTCCGTCGGATACGGTGCTCAGCGATTTCGCGCTCGCGGCCATGTTGCCTCAGCGTCGGGCGCTCGCATCGGACACGGACCGCGCCATCTGGGATGCGACGTGGGACCAGTTGGCGCCCGAGATCGTTTATCCGAAGTTGCTGGTCGCTTGGGAAGAGGCGCGGGAGTCGCCAGCGGATCCCCTGAGCGAGAGTGGGACGAGCGCGCGTGACGACCCGTTCGCAGCACCATTTCCGGCGCCGGTCCTGCGGTTGCCAGGAGCGACATCGGAGCAGGTAGTCGAGGAATTGACGGCGGCGGTCGCGGCGATGCAGCCTTAGCGACCGGCGGGCGCAGCTGAGCGAGACCCGCTGCGCTGGCGCGTGTGGCAGCCGGTGGAGGGACTTATGGGGCAGGGAATGACGAAATGACATTCGGGACGAAGGTGGAGGCACGAACCGCGCCGGAAGTAATAAATGACATCCCCGCTCTGCGGCGGGCCTTCGGAGCCGCGCGTCAGCAGGGAGGACGGATTGGGCTGGTGCCGACGATGGGCGCCTTGCACGAGGGGCACTTGAGTCTGGTGCGCGCGGCACGTGCGGACTGCGATCACGTGGCGGTGACGATCTTCGTAAATCCCACGCAGTTTGGACCTCGCGAGGATCTGAACCAGTACCCCCGAACGCTGGTGGCCGATCTGGAGTTGCTGGCCGGGGAAGGCGTGGAACTGGTTTTCGCGCCGGATGTGGGTGCGATGTATCCCGATGGTTTTTCCACGTATCTCGAGCCCCCGTCGGTGGCGGCTCCCTGGGAAGGAGTTCATCGGCCAGGACATTTTCGGGGCGTCGCTACGATCGTGTTGAAGCTGTTCCACCTGTTGCCGGCCGATATTGCATATTTCGGCCAGAAAGACTATCAGCAGTGCCAGGTCATACGGCAGATGGTGTCCGACTTGGATGTCCCCATGGAGGTGCGCGTGTGTCCGACGATTCGCGAGCCAGACGGTTTGGCGCTGAGCTCCCGGAACCGCTACTTGCGGTCGGATGAGCGCGAACAGGCGCTGGCCCTCGTGCGGGCTTTGCGGGCCGGCCAGCATGCGATTGCCTCCGGCGAGCGCCAGGCGGCGCAGGTAGAACGCCAGATGCAGGACGTATTGACCGAGGCGGGGATCCAGCGAATCGACTACGCGGCGGTAGCGGATCCCGACACGCTGGCGCACGTGACGACGATCGCTGGACCGGTCGTCTTGCTGATCGCTGCCTTCGTCGGGCAGACGCGCCTGATCGACAACCTGATGACGTAGCCGAAGTCGCAAGACTTCCGTGGTGCGGCGCGGAGGTCGGAACTCTCGCGAGTTCCGCTACAAGCGGACCTTGCCCGACAGTCGAGGGGGCACCCATGCAACAAACGTTGTTCTTCATCCCGCACGAACTGGGCGGCATTCCGGTCTTCGGCTGGGGCTGGTTGTTGGCAGGCTGGTGGCTAGGGAGCGCGGTCTGGCTGATCTGGACACTGTCCCGTCATCGCGACGCTACGGCGGTCGTGGGGTTTGCGCCATTCTTCCTTGTCGTGTCGGCGGCGATCATGTTCTTGTTTCCGATGTTGGAAGCCAAGGACCCGCAGGGCGCGCCGCTGGGACTTCCGGTCCGCGGCTACGGGACGTTGGTGCTCGCTGGATTCGTGGTGGCGTTCTTGTGGGCGACGCGGAGAGCCGAACAACGCGGGATGTCGGGGGAGACGATCTCGTCCTTAGCGCTTTGGCTGTTCGTAGCCGGGTTTGCCGGAGCGCGATTGTTCTTTGTGATTGAGTACTGGGACGACTTCCGGCGTCCCAACCTGGGTGAGACGATTCGCGCCGTGGCGACGTTTACCGAGGGCGGATTGGTGGTGTACGGCGCGTTGATCGCGGCTCTCCCGACATTGGCGGTGTTCGCATGGCGTCACCGCGTGACCCCACTGGAGCTGGGAGACGTCGTGGCACCGACTCTGCTGGCCGGCCTGGCGCTGGGGCGGATCGGTTGTTTGATGAATGGATGCTGTTACGGCGGGGTTTGCGAGGGCGATACATTTTGTATCCGGTTTCCGCATTACAATTCGGTGCGTCAGAAGAGCATCAGTCCGCCGTACATGCATCAGCTGATGACGGGGCGGCTGCATGGCTTCGTTCTGGAGGCCGACGCCGAGGGACATCCGGTTGTGCGTAGCGTGGCGCCCGAATCGGCAGCGCTGGCCGCGGGCCTGCGCCCTGGCATGCGTCTGACTGCGATCAACGGGCAGCCGGTCGAAAGCATCGATCGTGCACGGCGTGCCTTAATCACTTCGCCGCCGGATGTGTCGGTCGATACGAGCGAGTTCGGGCGGATTGCGTGGTCGATCGGCGAGTTACCGCCGCGCAGCCTGCCGGTGCATCCCACGCAGATCTACAGCGCGCTGAGCGCGATAGCGATTGGCCTGGTGCTGATTGCCGCCGAGCCGTACCTGCGGGCGCCCGGAGCGATGCTGGCCCTGTTGCTCACGCTGTATCCGCCGCTGCGCATTCTGGAGGAGGTCATCCGAGTCGACGAGCCGGGGCAATTTGGCACGGCCTTGTCGATTTCCCAGTGGATCAGTCTGGGGATGCTGATTGTAGCCGTCGCGCTGTGGGGTTACATCTATGCCATTGCGAAACGTGGCGACGGTGCGCGGTCGCCGACGTCGCGTCGCTGGTCGGCTGCTTGACGAGTGTGTCGCGGAGCGGTAAACCCAACACCGCATTCGCACGGTCCAATCTCGGGAGACAGGTGGCATGGCGACGTTGGCAGAGGAGATGAAGGCGCACGCCCTGGAGGCGCAGCGTTTTTCCCGGAAGCACCTCGTATTGGAGCTCGACTTTTCCGAGGCGAGCGTCGCGGAGCTGGACAACCAGTGTGACTCCGTCGAGTTTGCGATTCGGGGCGGGAAGACGGCCGAGAATGTCGACATGTTGACACGCATCTGGGGTGCGTATGTGGGCGAGTCGCTGCGACGCGTGACGAAGAGCGAGTGGTGCGAGGTTCCGGATGGGGCCGCGGCGCGACGCGGCTTGTGCGATCCGGGCGGCGAGACGGTCTTCCCTCATGACTGGGTCCGAGCGCGGCTGGTGGACAAGTCGGCCGAGAAATTGTCCGCGGCGTTCAGCGCGGCCCGGGCGCGGTTGGCGAAATGACGCCGCCGTCCGCGGCGGCTGGGACGGGTTACCGGGGCGCGGCTCGCGGTGAGTCGTCGCGCGGACGGGGCGGCTGGTAAGTCATATTCTTACGGGGATGTGGTGCAAGCTATGCGACTGTGTCGGTACCGGAATCAAGACCGAGTGAGCGTGGGACTGTACGACGAATCGGGCGTGGTCGGGCTGGCCGATGCTGCAGCGGCCTTCGCTGCGTCGGAAGGCCCGCCGGATTTGCCGGAAAGCGCCGACTTGCTCGACTACCTGCCGCCGGACGGGAAGGGGTTCGCGGCGGCGCGGAAACTGGCCGTCTGGTCCACGCAGCAGGCCGGCTCGCAGCTCCCGCGCGTGCCGTTGGACCGCGTCGAATTGCTCGTACCGGTACCGCGTCCGAACAAGCTGTTCCTCCTGGCTGGCAACTACGCGCAGCATATCGAAGAAGGAGGTGGCAAGGCGGCCGAGCGGGCCGAGACGTTTCCCTACGTGTTTATGAAGCCGCCGACCACGACCCTGACGGACCCGGGGCGCCCCATCACCATCCCGCGCATTTCGCCCGATGCGATCGACTGGGAATTGGAGCTCGCGGTGGTGATCGGACGCCGCTGCAAGGGCGTATCCGAAGCGGAGGCCCTGCGGTACGTCGCGGGGTACACGATCATCAACGATATTTCCAACCGCAAGTTCAAGCCGAACGCTCAACGCAAGCCGCGCGAGAAGGACGGTTTCTTCGATTGGCTGCACGGTAAGTGGCACGATAGCTTCTGTCCCTGCGGTCCGTGCGTCGTGACGCCGGATACGATCAGCGATCCGCAGCGATTGAAGATGCTGTTGCAGGTCAATGGCCAGACGCAGCAGGACTCGTCCACGGCAAACATGATCTTTCCCGTCGCCGCCGTGATCGAGTTTATCTCCAGCTTCGTGACACTGGAGCCCGGCGACATCCTTTCCACGGGAACTCCCCACGGCGTGGGCAGCGCGAAAGGACTGTTCTTGAAGGCGGGCGACCAGATCCTGGGCCACATCGACTCGATCGGCGATCTGCGGACGCCGGTGGTTGCTGAGTCGACGTAGATGTCCGAGTGCGCATCGCTCGACGATTCTCGCCGCAGGGCGGGCCGCTGGCTGATCGTCGCGGCGGCGTTGCTCTGGAGCAGTGGCGGGTTCTTCGCCAAAGCACCATGGTTTGCTGATTGGCCGGGTCCGGTGCTCGCGTTCTGGCGTGCCTGGTGGGCCAGCCTGGTGTTGATCCCGTTCATCCGCGAGGCACGTTGGAACTGGAAGCTGGTGCCCATGGCCGCGATGTTCGCGGGCATGAACTGGAGTTATCTGACCGCCATGGTGACCGGCGAGGCGGCCAATGCGATCTGGCTGCAGATGACCTCGCCGCTTTGGGTGTTCCTGGTCAGCGCTTTCGGCATGCGAGAAACGGTCCGTCAGCGCGACTGGCTGTTGCTGCTGTGCGGTATATCGGGCGTTGGGCTGATCCTCGCCTGCGAGGTTCAGGGAGAACGTCTGGCAGCCGTCGGGTACGGCCTCTTGTCGGGGGTATTCTATGCTGGCGTCGTCTTGTGGTTGCGGCGGTTGCGGGATTACGACGCGACTTGGCTCGTGGCCGTCAATCACCTGGCCACGGTCGCAGTATTCTTCCCGGTGGTGATGGGCCAGCAACGGGGCTGGCCGGAGGGGCGGCAGTGGCTGTTCCTGGCGGGATTCGGGATGCTCCAGATGGGTTTACCCTACGTGTTGTTTGCCCGGGGTTTGAAATCGATCCCCAGCCACGAGGCGTCGGGCATCGGGTTACTGGAACCCGTGTTGCTGCCCATCTGGGTCTGGCTGGCCTGGGGGAACTCGCCGCACTACGTTGCGCCGCGCTGGTGGACATTGGTCGGGGGCGCATTGATTCTGGTGGGGCTGGTGTGGCGCTATCGTAGCCCGATTCGCGTGAAACGGGCGTCCTCGTAGCACCTTTCCCCAGAAAGGGTCCCCCGCGGCAGAAGGAGGGCTCAGAGATCTGCCGGGGCCCGGCGGGCCACTCTTGGCGGGCCACGCTCGGCGGACCTCGATCACTTGTCAATCGCCGTAACAGCAGGGAGGATAGGGCGCTCCGTGGGCGAGTCGCCAGCTCGTTGTAGCCTCATTGGAATAGGTGTACCACGATGCCTCCCCGCATTATTCTCTCGCTCAACCAGGGGGTGCTATCGGGAGAGGCGTTCACCTTCGAAGAGCG
>JBFWYF010000247.1:0-8895 GCA_050186685.1 Pirellulaceae bacterium | reverse complement strand
GGTCGGCGCTACGGTGCATGCTTCGTTCCTGGCCCAGACGCTCGACACTCGCCCCGTAACCGGCCAGGGTGTGTTGAAGCTGCTGCAGATCCAATACCCCGGGGACAAGGAGCAACCCGTCGAGACGGAAGTGCAACGCTGGGACCTGGACACCAACGAGGAAGGTCGCGCGAGCCAGCAGCTGCGCGCTTCGCGCGGGGGGCAGTATCGCCTGTCCTACGCCGTCACCGACCAGCAAGGGCACACCATCGAAGGGGGCTACATCTTCACCATCATGGGCGAGGGTTACGATGGCCGCGAATTCCATTTCAATCACCTGGAGCTGATACCCGACCAACAGGATTATTCGGCGGGGGATACGGTCAAGCTGCAGATCAACACGGATCGGGCGGGGAGCACCGTCCTCTTGTTCACTCGCCCGGCGAACGGAGTGTACCTGCCGCCCCAGTTAATCCGGCTCCAGGGCAAAAGTACGGTGGTCGACATTCCCGTCACGAGGAAGGACATGCCGAATTTCTTCGTGGAAGCCGTGACCGTGGCGGATGGGAAGATATACACGGAGACGCGGGATCTGATTGTCCCGCCCGAGAAACGCGTGCTGAACATCGCGGTCGTGCCAAACTCGGAGACATACAAACCGGGTGAAAAGGCAAAAGTCAAAATCCATGTAACCGACTACTTCGGCGAGAACTTCGTCGGTCAAACGGTCGCGGCCGTCTATGACAAAGCCGTCGAGTATGTGTCCGGGGGGAGCAATGTCCCGGACATCAAGGAGTTCTTCTGGAAGTGGCGCCGCGAGCACCATCCGCAGCACGATTCCAGTCTCGATCGGGTGGCGCAGAACATTCCTGTCGATGGGAAGTCGATGCAGCCCATCGGGGTCTTTGGCAGCACGGTTGCCGACGACATGGCCGACGCCAGGAACATGATGATGGGCGGCATGGGGATGGGGGGAGGCATGGGCGGCATGCCAGGACACGCGATGATGCGGGGCGCCGTTCCCCTGTCGGCCATGGCCGCCGACGCCGAGATGGCTGCGCCAGCCGCTGCGCCGATGGCTGCGGGCATGGGAATGCCCGGGATGAACTTTTTTGGCGCCGAGAAGGCGTCGGGCGCTCAGCCCGGCGGAGAACTCGTCACGCCGACGGTCCGCACCAATTTTGCCGACACAGCGCTCTGGGTCGGGCAGCTGGAAACGGACCAGAATGGTCTGGCCGAGATCTCGGTCGACATGCCGGAGAACCTGACGACGTGGAAGATCCGGGTATGGGGCATGGGGCACGGGACGCAGGTTGGCTCCGGCGATGCGGAGGTCATCACGCGCAAGGACTTGATCGTCCGGTTGCAGGCCCCGCGTTTCTTCATTCAGAAGGACGAAGTCGTCCTGTCGGCGAACATCCACAACTACCTGGCGCAGGACAAGCAAGTGACCGCCGTTCTCGAAGTGGACGGTAACCTGCTCCGGTCGCTCGGTGAGACCACGACGCAGGTACGCGTGCCAGCCGACGGCGAACAACGGGTGGACTGGCGAGTCGCTGTAGTCGGAGAAGGTCAGGCGACGATTCGCGTCAAGGCACTGACGGACGAAGAATCGGATGCGATGGAAATGCAGCTGCCCAGCTACGTCCATGGCATCCTGAAGACGGAGTCGTTCGCGGGTACCGTGCGTCCGGATCAGCCGCAGGCCAGCGTGCGGATTCGCGTGCCTGAGGAACGCCGCGTGGAACAGTCGCGCCTGGAAGTCCGCTATTCGCCGACTCTGGCCGGCGCCATGGTGGATGCCCTGCCCTACCTGGCCGAGTATCCGTACGGCTGCACAGAGCAGACGCTCAATCGCTTCCTCCCCACCGTGATCACCCAGAAGGTGCTGATGGGGATGAACCTGGATCTGGCCGCGATCCGCGAGAAACGCACGAACTTGAATGCTCAGGAAATCGGCGACGACCGCAGTCGCATGCGGCAGTGGCAGCGTTTCGATCGGAACCCGGTTTTCGATCAGTCGGAATTGGGGAGGATGGTCAAGGACGGCGTGACCGCGTTGACGAACATGCAGTGCCAGGACGGCGGCTGGGGATGGTTCAGCGGCTGGCGCGAACACAGCGCTCCCCACACCACGGCCGTCGTGGTTCACGGGCTGCAGATCGCCCGCGATAACGACGTAGCGATCGTACCGGGCGTCATCGAGCGGGGCCTCGAATGGCTGAAACAGTACGAGTCCGAGCAGATTCAAATGCTCCAGAACGCTTCCACCCAGAAGCGCCCCTGGAAGAATGCAGCCGACAATATGGATGCGTTCGTGCACATGATTTTGTCCGAGGCCGGATCGGCACACGGTGAAATGCGCGAGTTCCTCTATCGCGATCGCAACGGTCTCTCCGCCTATGGCAAGACGCTCCTCGGACTGGCACTCCGCGCCGCCGGCAATGACCATGCGGACGAACTGGCCATGGTGATGCGGAACCTCGAGCAGTTCCTCGTCCAGGATGAGGAAAACGAGACGGCCTACCTGCGGCTGCCCGAGAACAGCTACTGGTGGTACTGGTACGGCAGCGACATCGAGGCCAACGCGTGGTATCTGAAACTGCTGTCGCAGGTGGACCCGCAGGGACGGACGGCACCGCGACTGGTCAAGTATCTGCTCAACAATCGCAAGCATGCGACGTACTGGAATTCGACGCGCGACACGGCCTACTGCGTCGAAGCGTTCGCCACGTACCTGCGTGCGACGGGCGAAACGCAGCCGAATATGGTCGTCGAGATCTGGCTTGATGGCGCGAAACGCCAGGAGGTCCGGATTACGCCCGAGAATCTGTTCTCGTTCGACAACCAGTTTGTGCTCGCAGGCGCCGATGTGACCAGCGGAGAACACGTCGTCGAGATTCGGCGTCGCGGTGACGGCCCCGTCTATTTCAACGCCTATCTGACGAATTTCACGCTCGAGGACCCGATCACCAAGGCCGGACTCGAGGTGAAGGTCCAGCGCAAGTACTACCGTCTCGTGCCCGAAGACAAGACGGCGACCGTGGCGGGCTCGCGGGGCCAGGCCATCGATCAGCGCGTCGAGAAGTACCGGCGCGAGCCCCTGGAGAATCTGGCGACGGTCACGAGCGGCGAACTGGTCGAGGTTGAGCTGGAGATCGAATCGAAGAACGACTACGAGTACGTGATCTTCGAGGATTGGAAAGCGGCAGGATTCGAGGCGGTCGAATTGCAGAGCGGTTACACCGGCAACGGGTTGGGAGCGTACACGGAGTATCGAGACAATCGCGTGACGTTCTTCATCCGGTCGCTGGCCCGGGGCCAGCATAGCGTCTCGTACCGGCTCCATGCGGAGATCCCGGGGCGTTTTGCGGCTCTGCCGGCTCAAGCGGCCGCGATGTACGCTCCGGAACTGAAGGGCAATTCGGACGAGATCAAGCTCGAGATCGTGGATTAAGCGCGAGCGGCCCGCCCCGAGTGGCCCGCCGGTCCCCGGCGGATTCTCTGCGCTCTCCCGCCCTTTCCGCTCGGGTGCGCAGGCCACCCCGAGCGGATTCTCCGCGTTCCCCAGCGCCACAGTGCGGGCTGCACGGAGCGGAACGTACTCCTTTGCCTCGGGGGGCGCCTGCCTCTTGCGCCCCCCTTCTGGCGAAAGGGGCTACTGCTGGGCTACGAACCGCAGCATCCCGAGCGGGAGACCGGCTGCGCGTGACACGCCGCAGACCCGCCGCCGACCTGATTCCAGGGCATCCGTGCAATCATCATCGCCATGGGACATACGTCCGTCACACCGGCGAATACGAGCCCCGCTCCTATGAACGCACACAGGCCGAAAAAGCCCGGATGAACCAGCCACCCTAACGCCGCACCAATCAATATCAAGGATCCGGCGACGATCCGCATCTGCCGATCTAACGAGATCGCCTTCCGGCCACGGACAACGGGCAGCCCGGCTTGTTCACAGGCCTGGGTCCCGCCCGAGATACTGATCACGTTCGAAAATCCCTGAGCAATAAACTGCTCGCAAGCTTTCGCGCTGCGGGAGCCTGCCTTGCAGATCAGGTAGAGCGGCGCGCTGGCTTGCCCGTTCCGCTGGGCCATGACCTTCTGCGGGTTCAGGGATTCCAAAGGCGCGTTCCGTGCGTACTCGACATGGATCTCGCCAAATTCCGCGGGTGTCCGCACGTCCAGCAACTCGATCGATTCTCCTTGGACGCGCCGCTGGTGGAGCTCCTGAGGCGTAATGCATTGGACCGACATGGAATCCCTTTCCGCAAAGATTGTCACCAGAATGTCCGGCCGCCGATATCTCTGCAGCCTGCAAGACCGGACGCTCTCGCAGGCTGCAATTCAATCTGGCACCTGCGATGTCGGTTAGCACAGGAAGCAACGCCGATGCCAATCGATGCCGTTCGTCGAACGGTCGCGGCCCGCAGGGTCGTAAACTCTTTTCCATTGACGACTTGAGAGCCATGCGTAAGCCGCTGGGCTGCTCACTCGTTTGCGGGCCCGTTAACCCGGGGATGTTCCGTGTTAAGTTAGCAGGTTAACAGCGGCCCCTTAGCCGCGTTCGCCAGAATGGGGGGTGGCCGCGGGTCAGCCGGGTGCGTCGATGGCGTACTTGGCCATCTTCTTCCACAGCGTAACTCGGCTGGTGCCGAGCAATGCGGCGGCCTGGGTGCGATTGCCGCCGGTCTGACGCAAAGCGTCGATGATCCGTTCGCGTTCAGCGACCTCGTCGTGCGTGAGCGAGGTGGACGATTCGGTCAGCTGCCCGGTGCGCGGGTCCCGTATCTCGGCGGGCAAATCGAGGTAGGTGATGCGGTCGCCGGCGGCGCTCACACAGGCGATCTCGACTGTATTACGCAACTGGCGCACGTTGCCCGGCCAATGGTAGTCCATCAGACATTGCAGGGCATCGCGCGTGATTCCCGTAATGGCGCGAGTTCTCTGTCGGCCGAATTCGGCAAGAAAGTGCTCGACCAGCCGGGGAATGTCATCGCGCCGCTCTCGCAACGGCGGCATGCGAATCGCGAAGACATGGATTCGATAGTAGAAGTCCTCGCGGATCGTGCCGGCGACCAGGAGCCGCCGCAGGTCGCGATTGGTGGCGGTAATCAGCCGGATGTCGATGGCTCGGTTGTGACTATCGCCGATGCGACGCACCTCGCGTTCCTGCAGGGCACGCAGCAGTTTGACCTGGATCGTAGGACTGACATCGCCAATCTCGTCCAGAAACAGCGTGCCGCCGTCTGCCGCTTCAAAAAGCCCTTGTTTGTCGGCTGCGGCACCTGTGAAAGCTCCGCGTACGTGGCCGAACAATTCGCTTTCGAGCAGCGCGTCGGGAATCGCGGAGCAGTTGATGGCCAGGAACGGGCGGTCGCGGCGGTTGCTCCGAGCATGCACCGCCCGTGCGGCCAGCTCCTTGCCGGTGCCGGATTCGCCGGTCAGCAGCACGGTCACGTCGCTGTCGGCCGCCAGCCGCAAGCGTCGGATCGCCTCGCGCATGGCGACGCTCTGCCCGATCAACGGCTCGAATCCTTCCTGCGCGTGCACCTGCTGCTCGAGACGTTCGATCAGCGCGCTCGCGTGGACGAGATTCGTCACGTCGAGAAACGTGCCGACGGCGCCCAGCAGTCGACCGTCCTCATACAACAGCCGAACGTTGCCGTGAATATGCAATTCGTGGCCGTCCCGCGCCAGGATCTTGCACTGCTGGTCGCAGATGCCGGGCGTGGCCGGGTCCGCGGCCTGCATGAGGTCGGCCAGCGACCCGAACCCCCGGCAATTCGGACCTTCCAGGATCTGACAGGGCTGGCCGATAATGTCGCGGCTGGCATAGCCGGTAATCCGTTCCGCACCATCGCTCCAGGCCACAAACCGGGCCTGCGCATCGACGGTGAAAACGCCCGCTCCCATCGCATCCACGATGACACTCAATACAGCAGGATCGCGCCGGAAATCTAGATCCATGACAGTCGGCTACCACGGACCGCCGCCGAAACGCAGCATCTGCAGCATCTGGTAGTTGGATACGGCGAGCGATACGAACAACAGGGCGTTAAAACTCTGACCGTGCGTGAACAGATAAACAGCCGCCGCAATCGCAGTCCCCAGCGACAGGCCCAGCGACCAGCGCACGGCGTCCGCTCCGCCGAACATGCTGAACAACTCCCGCGCGACGTGTCCGCCGTCCAACGGATAGATGGGAAGCAGGTTAATCAGGGCCCAGAAGATACTGGGCAGGACCAGGAACAGCAGGCTGACGTCCAGCGCCAGCGGGAGCCGCTTTTCCGCCGCCGTCGGGAACAGGATATCGATCGGCCAGACCGTGTCGACCAACGAACGGAAGCCGAACACTCGCAGAGCCATCAAGATCGCGGCCGCCAGCCCCAGCTGGGCACCCGGACCAGCCAGCGAAATCCAGATCTGCTGGTTTGGATCGCGCCGCCGAGACGACGTTCCCCATACCGAGTACCCGCCCGGGATAGCCAGACCGCCGAAATGATAGAGCACGACCGAGGCACTACTGCCATACCGGCGCATCATCAAAGCGTGACCCAGCTCATGGACCAGGATCGAAAGGAAGACGGCTGCCACCCAGATTACGAGCCACACAAACTGGCCCGGCCGCACGTCTCGCAATCCTCGAGCCATTTCGTAACCCAGCAGCGCCGCCACGATCCAGAAAAAGGGAGTGACGCGTACCGGAAACCCCAGCACCTGGAAATGGAAATCGTAGGGCGTGCGTTGTGGTTCGGCCAGAAACAACGGGTAATCTCCCTCAATTTGCGGGTCAGCCAACCGGCGGCGATGCGGCATTATACACGTCGACGCTGGTGCACCACGACACTCCCCACGTTTCGCCCGGGCGAGGAATACGCATCCACCCCTTGGAGGGGTGTGTCGGCCTCGATACACTGCGTGAGAAGGCGGGCTTGTGGCAGGAGCTCGCCAGCCGGGCAATCGAGGAAAGGGGCAGACGATGGACCGGGGAACCGCGCGCGGGCCGGTGCGTGCTTTTACGCTCGTCGAACTGTTAGTGGCGATGTTGATTGTGGGCGTGATGCTGGGGCTGCTGTTGCCTGCCCTGCAGGCGGCCCGCGAGGCCGCGCGGCGACTTCAGTGCGCCCATCAGCTGAAGCAGATCGGCTTGGCGCTGCACCTGTTTCACGACGCCTACGCCACGTTTCCGCCTGGTGGCGTGGGACCGTCCGTGCCACCGCTCGCCGTCCACCGGCGTTTTCGCATTCCGCCTCTGCGAGTCGAACACGGCTGGGCCGTATTCCTGCTGCCCTACCTTGAGCAGCAGTCGCTGTATGACGCCTACCACTGGGACCAGGACTGGAGGGCACCGGCCAATCAACGGGTCCGCGAAACGCAGCTGCCAGGCTTCTACTGCCCGTCGGCACCCCAGTCGGACCGAACGGATACCGGGACTTGGAACTCAACGCCCTGGCTCGCGGCCACCGGCGACTACGGAGTCTGTAATGCGTTGGATTTCGGGCCGCTGAATCGCGACGGCCTGATCGACGCCGCGACGTACCGCTCGCCCGAGTGCATGATGCCATTCAACCAGCTCACGGGCCACGCCGACGTACGGGATGGACTCACCAATACCGCGTGGGTCGCTGAGGATGGCGGACGGCCAGACCGGTATCTGGCCGGGCAGCGGGTCGCGGGCGCGCGGGTGACGGGTGCGGGCTGGGCCGATCGAGACAACGCGTTCATGTTGCACGGCTTCCATGCCGCGACGCAAACGCAAGGCGGGGCCTGTGCGATCAACTGCACGAACAACAACGAGATCTACGCCTTTCATCCCGAAGGCGCTGTGCTTGTGTTCGGCGACGGCAGCGTCCGATTGCTCTCCGCGGCCACCGACGTGCGCACCGTCGCGCGGCTGCTGACCCGCCGCGCCGGAGATGGTGCCTGAAGGGGAAGGTCTCACGCGGAGACGCAGAGGCGCGGAGGGGAATAACGGGAGGGCGGATGTGGGTGAGTGACAAGGCGGCGGATGCTGCTCTGCGGCTCCGTGCCTCGGCGTGAGCCGTCTGCCGTGGGGCCTCCGCCGGGGAAGGTCTCACGCGCGGGCGACGCCGGCCTGCTCGAAGGCGCGCGACATGTTCGTGTAGCAGATTTTGGCTGCCGACAACGGATCGTAACCCGGCTGGCTCGAGACCATACCGCTGACCTCGCAGTTCACATCGCCGCGATAGCCACCGGCGGCGAGCAGTCGCAGGATACGCGGAAAATCCAGGGCTCCAGTTTCGCCCGCAAGTCGGAACAGCACGCGCTGATTCTCCTGGATGGCATCCTTGACGGCCACATGCGCCGTGTACGGCAACGCGGTTGCGACCGTCGCTTCGATCGACAGATCTCGGTATGCGTAATGGCTGTAGTCGTAGACCATCTTGAGCCTGTCGGGGCGGCCCAGCTGTTCGATCAACCAGACGGCGTCGGCCGGCTGAGACATCGCGCCCCCGCGATGAGGCTTGATCGCCAGCACGACCTTCTCGGCTTCGGCCAGCTCGATCCACGCGCCGAGCCGGTCGCGCAGCGGCGCACGCACCTGCGACCACTGGCCGCTGCCCAGGGTGGTTTGGATGAGCGGCGGGGCGGCCGGGCACCAGGCGTGGGCCAGCCCGGCCGCGATTTTCAGTCGCTCCAGCGCCTTGTGTTGCAGCGAGTCCGTCTCCGGATGGACGTGCTCCATCAAGGCCGTCAGCCGCAGGCCGGAATCGACCAGCTGCCGGCCGATGGCCTCGCGGCGGCCCGCGGCCACCGACGCACCATCGGCGTCCCAACCCTCAATGACGCAGATCTCGATGGCGTCAAATCCCAATCTAGCCACCGACTTGATCGCCCGTTCCGTGGTCAGCGACTTCATGCCATACGTGCTGAACCCAAGCGTCATGC
>JBFWYF010000246.1:0-8909 GCA_050186685.1 Pirellulaceae bacterium | reverse complement strand
CCGCTTTTGCCAATCCAAAGTCGGTAACCCAGATGTGGCCATCCGAATCGAGTAGTAGGTTAGAGGGCTTAATGTCCCGATGCAGAATTCCCTCGTCGTGAGCATATTGCAGCGCTTCGGCAACCTGCGCCCCCAGTAGCGCCACACGCCGGAAGCTGCCCAGCGGGGTGCCGCGCGACTCGCCCGTGGCAGGCCTTATCGCGGCGCGTCGCAACTCCCGAGCCGACACGGAGACGGTTGGCTCGGCGAGCAGCTGATCCAGCCCGTTCCCCTCGATCAACTGCATTACATAGTACTGCGTCCCCTCGTGCTCCCCGACACCGAACACCGGCACGATGTTAGTATGATGAAGTCGCGCGGCAGCTCGGGCCTCGTGCTCGAACCGTGCTTTTCGCGTCCCGTCCGCGTGGAGGCTCTGCGACGGGACCTTCAGCGCCACCCGACGACCTAGCGACGCCTGTTCGGCTTCGTAGACAACTCCCATTCCCCCTTGGGCAATCCGCCGTAGGACTCGAAAGTCGCCCATCATGAATGGCGGTTCGCCCGTGGCATACGCTGGGGCGCGCCCCGTGCGATTGGCTAGGTGTGGCTTGAATCGCTCCAGTAACTCCAGCGCCGGAAACAGCTCGCGAATCAGGTCGGACAGTTCCGGATGGCGTGCCGCGAACTCTTCGATGGTCGGTTGTTCGCCGCAGCGTTGCCGAGCGAGGTACTCCTCGGCTAGTTCCTCGATCGGCTCGCGCGCCGCGCTGCGCGTGGCTGGATCTCGAGATAACATAGTTTGTCTCTTGGCTAGGATGGATCTAAGGGTGTTCCCAACGTCGCCAGGAGCCGGCCCAGCCGCCTGAGCGCCTGCACATACCTCTTGCTCGCCGTAGCCTTGCTTAGACGCAGCGTCTCCGCGACTTCCTGGTTCGTCAGCTCCTCGAAATGACGCAGCGTCAAAATATTGCGATCAATCGGATCCAGCATGTCCAATATCGCTTGCAGATTCTCCCGCAACTCGACTCGCAAGGCCGCTTGGCTGGGGCTTGGTAAGCGGTCCGGCAACTGGTCAGCCAGAGACGGAGTACTGGCAGCGGGCGCCCCAGCCGGATTCACGTGGCACTCACGTCTCGCGTCGCGTTTCGCGGTGCCCAGATGCCGACGATGAGCCTGAAGCAGTTGCTGGGCCGTGACCAATCTCAGCCACTGGAAAAAGGAAGGGCGGCCCGGTAGAGAATTGGTGGGTAGTCGGCGGGCGATTTCCAGGTACACCTCCTGCAGTATGTCCGAAGGAGACACTCGCCCTCGCAAGCGCCGATCCAACCTTTGTTGCACCATCCGGATCAGTCGCGGACGGTAGATCTCGACCAACTCCCCCAGCGCCTCGTGGTCGCCATCCTCAGCGCGGCGCACCAGCAACGTCACTCGATTATCCGATGCCTTGCTCATGGAAAGAACTTTGTCGCGAGGTCATCCAGTTAGTCGACCCCTAGATTGATGAAGCAACGCATAATTCGACCATGATGTCCGAATATAGCAGGGCCACACGGAGTCGGCTATGAACTGGAAACAGTCGTTGGTTTCTTCCACAAATCAAGGTGGTTACACTACAACCCGGCGCTGGACGCCGGGTTTGCTGGCCGCCGCGGTTTAGCTGCGGACTTGTTTCGGCGATGGCGTCGTTGGACCAAGTGGGCGCGGACTTGGCCCGCCTGGACGGCGTACGTGCGCCGAGCAGAAAGGACCCGAGATGCGAACGTTGCGGATGGCGGTCTCCTGGTGTGCGATCGGTGCGGTGGTCGGCACGGCCCAAGGCGAGGTGCTGCGATATGTGCGCCCGCAGGGCGACTCCGGAATGTCGGCGGCGGTGGTGGTCGGTGACGTCGCACTGGCCCACACGGCCCAAGTACTGCCCTTGGATACGGCGGGGCGAGTCGTCGGGCCCGAGGACGCGACCGCCCAGGCGGAACAGGTGCTGGAGGGAATTGGTCGCCGCTTGTCGGTCGCCCAGAGCGGCCTCGGTCGGACACTGAAGCTGAACGTTTACTGTGCCGAGGCGAGCGATGTGCCCGTAGTTCGCGCCGTATTGGCTCGGCGTTTCAACGGTCCGGAGAAACCGGCCGTCAGCTATGTCGTCACGCCGTTACCGGGCGACGGGGTGCGCGTGGCGATGGATGCCGTGGCCGTCGCCAGCGGCGAACCGGCGCGGTCCGTGCAGGTCACGGACGGAGCCGCCGTGGCGGTGGCCCCTCCCGGATCGCGAATCTACGTCGCTGGCCAAGCCGAAAAAGGCGAGACACTCGTCGAGGCCACGCGCAAGACGCTGGAAAGCCTGCATAACACGTTACGATTCCTCGGTCGACGGGATGCGGACATCGTCCAGATTAAGGCCTTTCTGTCGCCGATGAGCGATGTGAAGACCGTTCAATCGGAGGTGGCTGCGTTCTTTGGTGCCGGACATGTCCCGCCAGCCGTGTACGTCGAATGGACTTCGCCGCTGATCGAGATCGAGTTGATTGCCTGGGGCGGGAACCACAATGCCGGGCCACCGGTCGAGTACATCACGCCGCCGGGCATGACGGCGTCGCCCGTCTTCTGTCGCGTCACCCGGATGAACAGCACCCGGACGATATTTGTGTCCGGCTTGTACGGTCCAGGCAAGGACGATGCCGATCTGGAGACGAAGTCCATCTTTGAACAACTGCAACAGATCCTCACCGAAGCCGGCAGCGATCTGCGGCATCTCGTCAAGGCGACGTATTACTGCTCGACGGACACGGCGAGTCGGAAGTTGAACGAACTCCGACCGAACTACTATGACCCGGCCCGTCCTCCTTCCGCATCCAAGGCAATGGTCCGAGACGTAGGACGGACCGGATGTGGTTTGACGGTTGACATGATTGCGGTCCCAGCCTGGTCCGACGCTCAGTCGGAGTACGGTCCCGCGGAACGTGGCCACGGACTGACCGAACAGGCCGCACGCGAAGGCTGGGTGAGCCTGTTTGACGGGGAATCGAGCTTCGGATGGACGGGTGGGAGTGTCGACGCGGCCGGGATCACAGGTGCTGCCACGACCACACCGTGGGGTAAATGCCGGATCGTCGCGGAAGTTACCGCCGGTGGGGAGTTGCGGCATGGGGACACGGTGCACGCCCTGGCCCCCGGGACCCACGAGTTGATTCTGGATGGCGCCCCCGCCTCCGTCGAACTGCAGTCCGGCCTGCGCGTCAGGCAACTCCAGGCCCTGCCACTCGAACTGACACCCCTGCTGAACGGACGTGATATGACGGGCTGGCAGCGAATTGATCGCCAGACGCTGCCCGATAGCGCTCGCCCGAAGTGGACCGTGGCGGATGGCAAACTGGTCGTGGCGGGAGGCCCGGGCGCACTCGAATACACAGGACAGCGGTATGCCGATTTCGTGCTGCAAGTCGATGTCCGTACGCTCGTACGCCATGCGAACGGTGGCCTCTTCGTCCGTTCGATTCCCGGTGATTTCATGAATGGGTATGAAGTGCAGATCTACCATCGAGCCATGGATGGCGATGCCGCGCATCCAGCACGGTACAGCACCGGGGCGATCGATGATCGACAGATGGCACGGCGTCTGGTCAGCCGCGACTTGCTTCCATGCAAAATCACGGTCGTGGCGCGGGGAAACCATCTCGCCACGTGGGTCAATGGAGCTCAGCAAACCGACTGGACGGATGCCCGCATGGCCGACGATAACCCGCGACTGGGCCTGCGGACTGCTCCGGGCACCCTGCAATTGCAGGCTCACGATCCGGGAACGGCGCTCGAGTTTTCCGATGTCCGCATCGCGGTCTGGCCAGACTAGGTCCCGCGTTACGCGTCGGAAGTCGTGCGGCTGGCGCCTCCGGCGTCAGGTGGGCTCGCCGAAGATGGGTAGTCCCGGCCCATGCGGTCGGCGGTCCAGACCAGCAGCAGTCCCACGACCATGAGGCCGAGTGCTACGACGTATGGAACGCGCTGGCCCAGGAAAAGCAGCGGAATGCCCATCGCGGCACCGGCGATGCGGGCGAGCGAGCTGATGCTCTGTCCCACGCCCAGAATCAGTCCCTGCTGAGCAGGGTTACTGCGGCGAGACAACAGCGACTGCAGATTGGGCTGCATGAACGCGAATCCTGTGACCACGGCCGTCAGAGACACAAAGAGCATGCCTACCGAGGTTTGCTGTACGGCGAGTGTGGTTAGCCCAAAGGCGGCGACCTGGATGGCGGCCCCCAGGCCCGCCAGGGTCCCCTCTGGGAATCGGCCGGCCAACCGCCGCACAACGCCGCCTTGCACGACCGACAGTACGAGGCCGATGTACGCATACGTCAGGCAGACCTGTTCCCAGCTGAAAGCGAACGGATTGGTCGCGTCGTGTTCGCTCCCTTTGATCAACAAGGATAACGTCGTCTCGAACATGGCGAACGAATACACGCAGACGAACGTCGCCACCAGCAGGTAGGCGATCGACGGAATGCTCAGCGCTGTCCGCCAGGCGTGCCACGAGCGGCCGTTCGCCTCCGCGGACGAAGAGTGACTCACCGTCAGGCTTTCGGGGAGCAGGAACAGGGCCAGTCCGAACGCGAACGCGGAGAGGAGAGCTGCCGCATAGCCGGGCCACGGCCCTGGAGCCGCGTTCCGATCGGGAACGGCCAAGAACCCGAACAGCGGCCCGAACGTGAAACCCATGCCGAAGGCCATGCCAATCAGCGCCATCCCCTTGGGCCGCTTCTCGATCGTCGTCGAGTCGGCGATATAAGCCTGAGCGGTAGCGATCGTGGCCCCGGCCACCCCGGCCCCGAGTCGCGACACGAATAAAAGGGTCAGGCTCTTCAGGACGGTGGCCACGCCGAACAGGGCATAGAAAAACGTGGATCCCAGCAGTCCCACCAGAAGCACGGGGCGCCGGCCGATGCGGTCCGACAAGCGGCCCCACAACGGCGACACGAGGAACTGCATCGCCGAAAAACTCGCCATCAACAACCCCAGCACGAGGCCGGATTCGTCGAGCGTGAACTGGTCGGCGTAGATCGGCAACAGAGGAATCACCATACCGAAGCCGAGCAGATCGATGAAGATCACGAGGAATATGATCAGCAGCGAACCACGGCGCGGCGCGGGCGGGTCCGAGGGTAGGGTCGTCACGGGCCGTCGTCTCTCGCAGTCAGGTGGGTAGGGGCTCGAGTGGAATCGCTTGATTGTTGATTCCCGCGCCGGATGCTGCCAGGGGGCCAACGGTCCTCTTTCGCGCACCTCGTTGCCCCTTTCGCCAGAAAAGGGGCGCTCGCGCCTGGTGTGGCGCTGGCTTCGCCAGTATCCTCCCAGGCCCTGGGCCAATCACCTCCCAGCTGGCCACACTGGCAGAGCCAGTGCCACACTTGTTAAGCCCAGCTGGCGTGGCACTGGCTTCGCCAGTATCTTCCCAGGCCCTGGGCCAACCACCCTCCCAGCTTGGCCACACTGGCTTCGCCAGTATCTTCCCAGGCCCTAGGCCAACCACCCTCCCAGCTGGCCACACTGGCAGAGCCAGTGCCACACTTGTTAAGCCCAGCTGGTGTGGCACTGGCTTCGCCAGTGTCTTCCCAGGCCCTGGGCCAATCTCTCCACGCTATTTGGCGAGCGAGGCTACGGCCTGTCTTTCCGGCTGGCGCTGGTCCCTTTATTATGCAGCGATGCTCGACAAGAACCATCAACAGCGTCGCGAGTGGGAGCGGCTCGACCGCGATCAGCTCGAAACGCTGCAGCTGGCTAAGCTCAACGCTTTGTGCGAACGTATCCTGCCGCATAGTGCTTTTTGGGCGGAACGCATTCCGCGGCGGCTCTTACCGCTCCGGTCGTGGAACGACTTCCGCAGCATGGCCTATACCTCCAAGGCGGATCTAGTCGGCGGCTCCGACGCCGTCTACACCCATAACCTGACGTTTCCCACCGAACGTTATGTTCGCCTGCATCGCACGTCCGGGACGCACGGGCACCCGCTGGCGGTGCTGGATACGGCGAGCGACTGGCAATGGTGGATCGACACCTGGCAGTTCGTGCTGGACGCCGCCGATGTCGATGTGCGCGATCGAGTCCTGATGGCGTTTTCCTTTGGGCCGTTCATCGGTTTCTGGAGCGCGTACGACGCCGTGCTCGCCCGCGGGGCGTTGGTCATCCCCGGCGGGGGGCAGAGTTCGCTGGCAAGGCTGGGAATGCTGCAGAGCTATTCCGTCACCGCGATTTTCTGCACGCCCAGCTATGCACTGCACCTGGCCGAGGTGGGCGAGCAGCAGGAGATCGACGTGGCGCGGCTCGGCGTCCGCAAGATCATTGTCGCGGGCGAGCCGGGGGGCTCGGCCCCCGGCACTCGCGCTCGCATCGAGGCGGCGTGGGGTGCCCGGGTCATCGATCATGCGGGCGCTACGGAAGTCGGTCCGTGGGGCTATGCCGACTCGCAAGGACGCGGCCTGCGCATTGTCGAGACCGAGTTCATCGCCGAATTCCGCTCCTTGGAGACGGGAGACCCGGCAGCCGAACACGAGTTGTCGGAGCTCGTTCTGACATCGCTCGGTAGGGACGGCTGTCCCGTGATCCGCTACCGCACGGGGGACTTGGTCCGGCCCAGCTGGCCCGCCGAGGAAACAAATCGGTTCGTGTTGCTGACCGAGGGCGTGCTGGGACGCGTCGACGACATGTTGATCATCCGCGGCGTAAACGTCTTTCCCGCCGCAGTCGAGAACATCCTGCGGACTTTTCCCGACATCGTGGAGTTCCGGTTGACGGCGACCAAGCACGGGGAGTTGGACGAATTGAGCGTCGAAGTGGAAGATCGGCGCGGGGAGCCGCAACGCGTGGCGCGTGAGCTCCAGCTGCGGCTGGGACTGCGCGTTGATGTGCAACTGGTGCCGCCGGGGTCCCTGCCGCGCTTCGAGGGGAAAGGTCGGCGGTTCGTCGACGCGCGGCCGCGCCCGGGGGTCACGACGCGGTCAGTTTCGACCGGAAATGGTTGAAACGCACGTAGCAGAGATGGCGGTACAATTCGCTGGCCTGCAGTAGTTCGGCATGCTTTCCCTGCCCCTCCAACCGCCCTTCGTGGAACATGTAGATCTGGTCCGCGGTACGCAGGGTGCTGATCCGGGCCGGCAGGATGATGAACGTCCGGCCAGCGCTGGCCTCCTGCAGCGCCCGATCCAGTTCCCGTGACAGCGTCTCCTCCGCCGGCTCCTCGGGCTCCTGCACGATCAGCAGCGAAGGCTCCCGCAGCAGGGCACGGGCCAGTCCAATGAGGAACGCCTGATCGGCGCGCAGCGGGGGGTGATCTGCGCCCACAAGTGTCGACAGACCCTGGGGGAGCTGCCGCACCAGTTCCTCAGCTCCCGCCAGCTTGAGAGCGTCGTTGATCTGGACCGCGGTGAATCCGGAATCGCCGCACGTGATGTTCTGAGACACCGTGCCGGGAAACAGCAGTCCGTCCTTCAGAACCAGGGCGGTTTGCCCCCGGATCGTCTCCAGTGTGGCGCGGCCGATGTCATGGTCGTCAAACAGAACTCGGCCGGCCGTCGGATCGTAGAACCGCACGAGCAAGCCGGCCAGTGCGAGCGGAGATTGGGAGTCCGTCGCCAGCACGGCCAGTCGTTGGCCGGCCGGCAACGGCAGCGTGACTTCGGCCAATAGCTGACGGCCATGCCGATCCGCCAGATGAACGCGCTCGAGCACGATCTGACGGGTTATCCGGTCGAGCGGCCGGGCGTCGGATAACTGGATGACGCCCGGTTCTCGATCCAGGAAGAAATGGACCTCGTGGGCGGCGGCATTCATCTCGCGCAAGACGGCGGGCAGACGCGTCAGCCGCACAAAGGGCCAGTAAGCGGCCAGGAGCGACACAGACAACACCACCGCCCCCGCCACCGAGACGTTGGGTGCAAAACCGATGATCAGGAGCAGGAAACCCGCGGCAAGCAGCACCGCGAGCAGCAGCAGGGGTTTCAACAGCGTCTCGCCGCGGACCAACTCCATTTCCGCCCGGCTATTGGCCCGTAGCGCCTTGTCGAAGGCGTCGCCCGGAGGCTCCACCAGCGCGTAACCTTTCAACAGAGGCGCCAAGTGCAGCGCTTCGCGGAGGACCGACTCCCAGTGCACCACATCGTTGCGCCACTGTGCCATGCGCGACTTTTCGCGGCGCCGGATCGCTCCATGGAACCGCCAGACGCCAAGCGTCAGCAACACGGCGAGCAACGTAAGCCAGACATTAACCAGTGCTGCGACCAACAACAGCGCGGCGAGCAACATCAAGGAGGCGGGGATGGTCATCCACCACAATGCGAACCCGCGGCGAATCGATTCGACTTTGTCAGCGAATAATTCGTCCGGCCGCGATCGTGCCGCACCTAACAGATCCGTCGGGCCCAGCCGAAACGTCTGCTCGTAGATCTCTCGGCGAAGTCCGGATGCCAGTTGCAATGCCCGACGATGAGCCCCTCGTCGAACGGCCATCAGCAGCAGGATCTCGGCACCACCCGTCAACCAGCCGGCACCGATCAACACCAGCAGGCAGACGCCATAGCTTCCCAGGAACGGCCATTCGCCTCCCGCGGCAGCCACCACTTTCTGCAACATCCAGTCCGTCGGCAGGCGGCCGCTATCGCGCGTGACCAGCAACTGGACAACCAGTCCGAGATCAACAACCAATAGCGAACCCAGCAGCGCGAGCAGCAAGCCAGCAGGAAAAGCCCAAAAGGAACGGGGTGCCGTCACTCGCCGGGCCAGTTGAAATGCGGATCGCTGCATGAGTTCGAGCTTTCAGGCAGTGCTAAGCCAAATCCCGATCCTCAAACAAGAGCAAGGCTAAGAGCAGCGCGATGACCCCATATAACAAGGAATACACTAATGCCCATCCCAGGTAATGATAGGGGACGGTGACGCCCGTAGCGACC
>JBFWYF010000245.1:0-8924 GCA_050186685.1 Pirellulaceae bacterium | reverse complement strand
ATCTTTCTGGCGAAAGGGCTATGCGCACCCCTTTTCTGGAGAGAACTGCACATCTTGCGCACTCGACAAAATCGGCTCATACCACTTACATGACTTAAATAAGCCAAGTATCCTGGATTTCCATTCTTACGGTGGTAATGGGTCCTGGCGCTGGAAAAGGTCTTGAAGACCTAGTTTTCGACGTTGCGCCCAGGGGCAACAGTATGAGAAGGGGACGGTATGTCGAGGCAGCCGGAGGTGATCCCGCTGGTCGATCTCGTGTCGCAGTCGCGAGCAATCAAGGAAGGGGTACTCCGTCGCATGGAGTGCGTCATTGAGGGGGGGCGATACATTCTGGGGGAGGAAGTAGCCCAGTTCGAGGCAGAGTTTGCGGCGTGGTGTGGGGTTCCGCACTTTGTGGCCTTGGCTAACGGGACGGACGCCTTGCATTTGGCTTTACGTTCTGTCGGTATTGGCCCGGGTGACGAAGTCATCACGGCCGGAAACTCTTTCGCCGCAACGGGCTTTGCGATTGCTTACGCGGGAGCGAGCCCTGTCTTCGTGGATGTCGACGAACGCGACTTTAATCTTGATCCCCAACTGGTTGAAGATGCGATCACCGAGCGCACTCGGGCCATCCTGCCCGTGCATTTGTACGGGCTGCCGGCCCGTATGACCGAACTCAGTGAGATCGCTTCGCGGCATGGACTCTACTTGATCGAGGATGCCGCACAGGCCCACGGGGCCGAGGAGGCAGGGCGTCGGTGTGGCTCATGGGGAAACCTCGGCTGTTTCAGCTTCTATCCCGGCAAGAATTTAGGAGCATTCGGGGATGGTGGGGGAGTCGCGACTGCGTCCGGGGAACTGGCTGAGCAGCTGAAGCTGCTGCGAAACTACGGCCAGCGGGTCAAGAATCGGCACGACTTGCTCGGCTATAACTGTCGGCTCGACACGCTGCAGGCGTGCGTGCTGTTGGAAAAAATGCGATACATCGACCGCTGGACCGAGCAGCGGCGTCAGGTCGCCGACTGGTACCGTGAAGAGCTGGCGGACACCGAATTGATCCTGCCGATAGAGCGAGCGGGTGCGAAGCATGTTTATCATCTGTTCGTAGTGCGTCATCCGCGCCGGCAGGAGTTGTTTGATCATCTGGCGGCCGAGGGTGTGGCGTGCGGCATCCACTATCCGAATCCGTTGCCGCGGGCCGAACCGTTCCGCGACGCCGTCACGTACCCGTTCGATCTGCCGGTCTGTTCGCGGTTGTGCGCCGAAATCCTCTCGCTGCCGATCTATCCCGAGATGACTCGGGAGCAGGTGGCGCGTGTGGGCCGGGCGATCCGGACCTTCGCCTGCCGGGAGGTCACGGTCGCATGAGTTCGCTGGACAAGCCCGCGTTGCCCCCCGCACGCGCGACGGTCGCCGGAGCGTTGACGGCCGATGCGTCCTTTCCCTCGGCGGATCGGGCAGCGGCGGACGGAACGTCGGCGGATCGGGCCGCGAACGAGCCGCGCCGGCACCGGCCCGAGGTTCTTCCCGAGCCGGGTGTCCATCTGCTGTCGTATCTGGAAGTACCTTTCGTTCACAAGCGGATCATTGCCGGATGCATCGTCGGTTCGCTGCTGGCGGGCTGGCTGGCCTTGTTGGTCTGGCCGAGAAAGTACGAGTCGGAAGCACGCCTGCTCATCCGGGTGGGACGCGAGAGCGTGTCGCTGGATCCGACGGCGACCACGAGCCAGACGTTGATGCTGCAGAAGACTCAGGAGGAAGAGGTCAATTCGACGCTGGAGGTTCTCAGCAGCCGGCGCGTCGCGGAACGGGTGGTCGACGAACTGGGAGAGGATGCTGTACTCGCCGGCGCATTGCCGTCCGCCGAAGAGACCGCCAGCGCAACCGGCTGGAAGCAGACCGTCAAGCAACACATCAAGAACTACCTGATTCGGCCGCTGGACGTGATCCTGGTCCACACCGGAATCCGGGACGTGATCAGCAATCGCGAACTGGCGGTCATGCAACTTCAAAAGTCGGTAAATATTTACGCACCGAAGAAATCGACGGTGGTTACGGTCCGGGCGGAATCCAAGACGCCAGCGATGGCCCGAGCTATCGTTCAGTCGCTGACGAACAATTTCCTCGACCAGCACCTCGACATTTCACGAACCGAAGGCTCGCAAGAGTTTTTTTATCGTCAGTCGCAGACATCGCTGGAGCGACTGGACGAACTGATCGACCGCAAGAACGCCTACCTGCAGGAACACAAGATCGTTTCGATCGATGCCAATCGCGGCATGTTGACGCAGCAGCTCGCGGCGATCGATCACGACCTCATACTCGCACGCGGGGAACTCGAGCAAGCGTTGGCGGAAGTCGAGGACTTGAAGGAGAAGGCAGCCATTGCGCCCGAGGAGATTGTCGCGGCCAAAGACGCGCAATCGGATATGACGTGGAGCGGCATGAGGCAGCGGGTGTACGAGCTGGAGTTGCTCGAGATGAGCCTCGCCGCCATGTCAACCGCGGAACATCCCCGGCTGGCGCAAGTCCGCGAGCAGTTGCAGGGGGCGCGCGATGTTCTCGCTCGCCTGCAGAGCGAGCGCGTGAATCAGAGTACCACTCCGAATCCCGCCAAGCGCCGGATGGAAGAGGACTTGCAGCGCCAGCAAACGAAGACCGCCGGCCTCCGCTCGTTGATTGCCGAGAAACTGCAGCAGCGGGGCAGCGTGGAGCGCGAAGTACGGGCGCTGCTTGACCACGAGCGGACCATGACACGCATGGATCGCGACATCGCACTGCTGGAAACCAGCTTGCGTCTCCTCCGCGACAAGCAGGAAGAAGCGCGCGTGATCGACGAGCTGAAATCACAGCGGATCTCGAACATCAGCGTGTTTCAACCGGCCACATTTGTCGAGCGCGCGGTGAGCCCTCAGAAGAAAGTGCTCGCGGCCGCGTTCGTCTTGCTCGGTCTCGTGGGCGGCCTGGGGCTCGCGTACCTGCGCGAGTGGAATAGCGAGACGCTGAGGACGGCGGACCACGTCGAATCGAAACTGGGGCTGCCGGTACTCGCCGACATTCCGCGTTTTCGGCGGCGCGGATCCCTGGCCCCCTGGGAGCGGCTGGCAAAGAACTCCATTCTGCGAGCGACTTGCCGCTCGGTGTTGTCCGAGATGTTGTTGTCGCGTCGCCTGCCTGCGCCATGCGACACGCGCGGGCGTTCGATTGGTATCCTGGCGGTCGCCGACGGATGCGGCGCAAGCACGTTTGCTGCGGCCCTGGCGATCACGGCCAGCGAGGACGGAGGGCTGCGTACCACGCTGATCGATGCCGACCTGAGGAACCGGTCCGTGTCCGGCACCTTTGGACTGAACGGTGCCCCCGGTTTTCTCGAGCTGTTGAGCGGCGAGGCCAATTCGGAAGAGTGCGTGCACCGGATGGAGGAAAGACCGCTCGAGCTGATCTCAAGTTCGGCGCGTTCAGCAGGATCGGGCTGGGCGGCCGATCCCCGGGCAGCCCGCGGCGTGCTGGCGGAGATCCAGCAGGATTGCGACCTGGTCATTCTGGACCTGCCTCCGGCCAGTCGGCCGGACCAGGCGATGTCGATGGCGCCCCATCTCGACCAGGTTCTGATCGTGGTCGAGTCGGAACGAACCGACGTGACACACGTCCATCGGCTGGTGCAGCGACTGACCGCCAGCGACACCGAGATACTAGGAATCGTGCTGAACAAGACGCGTTCGTACATGCCTCGGTTGATGCGGCGTCTGATGGGCTGATCGTCATGTTTGGCAACGCCTCGAACATGCGCCCTCGGACGCGCCCTCGCATCCAGCCAGTCCGGCATGGCCGACGCTGCGTCCTCGTCCGATCGGCTTGCATGTTGACTACCATCGCCACACCTTCGACTGGCCTGCGCCTTGAACCGGCAGCCGATGCTCGTCCGTTATCCTTACTGGATCGAGGGGCCTTGGCGCTGGGGATCTTCGAAATCCCGCTGCAGATCGACAAGTACTTTCTGTTCCATGAGCGGGATGCACAGCTGGGCGCCGTGGGCGGCATCAACGTCTCGATCACGACTTGCTGTCTCGTTGTCGTATATATCGCGTGGTTCGCGGAGGCGGCTGTCCAGCGTCTCCGCGTCCGGGCGCCGGTGATCGTGGGCGTTCCCATGGTCGCCTACCTGGCCACCGTGCTGTTGAGCTGCCTGGTGGCCATGTTGCCGCTGCTCGCCGTATGCGACCTGGTGGTGTTGCTGCAGGCCTATGCGCTGTTCTTCTACGTGGCGAACCGCGTTCAGGCTCGCGACGATATCCTGTTCTGCATCGTGGTCCTGGCCGGGACGCTGTTGTTCCAGAGCGGACTGATCTGTGGTTTGACGTTGCTGGGCGACCGCGCCGCCGGACAGGAATTTCACTTCGGTCCGTTAGTTCTGGCCGTCTGGATGGATGGTCGGCCGGCGGGCTCGATGCACTCGGCCGTCGTAGCCGGAAGCCTGATGGCGCTGATCTGGATGCCGTCAATGGCAGCGACGTTTATCATGCGTCCGGGCCGGATTCGCTCGTTCGTCGTGGTGGCCACAGGCGCCGGGCTGCTGGCTATTCTGCTCACGCAGACCCGCGGAGCGATTCTGACGATTCTGTCGGGCTCCCTGTTGTTCGGCGCCGCCATGTTGATCCGGGGATGGTTACCACGATCCACGATCTATCTCGTGCTCGTGCTGGCGGTGATCGGCATCTATCCGCTGTACCGCGTCGTGGAAAAGCGGGTCCACGGCGACGACGACGGTTCGGCGGAATCCCGCAAGCATTTGGCCGCCATTGCGGCGGAGATGATCGAAGACCACCCGCTCTTCGGCTATGGAGCCGGAAACTGTCACCTGGCCGGGGAACGTTATGCCAACCAGGGCAAGTTCCGCTCCGAATGGTACTACACGGTGCACTGCAAGTATCTGCTCGTATGGATCGAAACGGGCATAGCCGGGCTGGTGACGTTTCTGGCGGTGCTGGGCAACGGCTTGCGACACGGCTGGTCGGCCTGGACTCGCCGTGATCGGAGCTGGGCGCCGCTGGGCCTGGGACTTGTGGGAGCCCTGGCAGGCCACATGGTCCACATGTCGGTGGACATCTTTAACTCGCGGACGCAGGTCCAGATGCTGTGGCTAGTCCTGGGATTAGCGGCCGCAGTCTGGCGGGCCTCGCATCGTATCGAGCCGACGTGGGGCACGTCGATCAAGGAAGCGGCACATGTCACATAAGGTGCTCTGGCGCACATCGAAGAACGCAGCTGCCCTTCTGGCCGGCACTATGGTGCGGATGGTGGCCACGTTTGTCTTCGTACTCTACTCCGCGGCCTTTCTGGGCGTGACGGGTTTCGGCCAATTCTCGCTTGCCGTGCACTATTTCGAGCTGTTTCTCAGTCTGGCGGCCACGGGTGTGGGCATCCTGCTCACCAGGGACATTGCCCGCTGGCCGCGCCACCTGCCTCAGTTGCTGAGTTCCGCGCTGCTGGTCCTGACCGGGCTGAGCGTACTGGCACCGCTGGCCATGTTGGCGCTGGCCGCGGCCCTGCGGTACGAGGCAGCGACCTTTCTCGCCATCGCGATCTCCGCGCTGGCTCTGGCGCCGGGTGGCGTCTGTGTCGTGCTGGAGGCAGTGTTTGTGGCACGTGGACGAGCCGAGTTCGTGACTCTGGGTACGACCATCGAGAGCGTGTTGCGGATTGCGTTGAGCATGGCCGCGTTGAATCTGGGCGGCGGCGTCCTGACGCTGATGGGGATTCTGGTGGCGTCACGCTGCGGGCTCCTGTTCGTATACTGGCTCGTCGTGCGCGAACTTGTGGCACCCGAGTGGCATTTTCACCGGCGCCGCGCGTGGCGATTTGCGGTTCGCTGGCGTGTCTTCGCAGCGGAGAACTGGCTGGCCACGATCTACACCAGCCTGGACGTCTTGATCCTGTCGGCAGTGGCCGGCGAAGCGGCCGTGGGTCTCTACTCCGCCGCCTGGAAGTTTGTGCGGCTGGGAACGGTCATCGCGAAGAGTTACACCACGGCGGTATTTCCTGTCATGTCACGCCTGTTTGTCGAGTCGCGTGAGTCGTTCCAGAGGTTGCTGAAACATACGATTCGCATCATGTGCACTCTGGCGCTGCCGCTGGTCATTGGTACGTCCATACTGGCTGAGCGGATTGTGGGGCTGCTCTATACGGCCGAGTTCGCGGAGGCGGCCCCCCTGCTACGCATTTTGATCTGGGTGCTGCTGCTCGACTTCTTGAACCCGTTCCTCAGCCACACGCTTTTCGCGCAGAAACGGCAGCATCGGTCGCTTCAGGTCGCAGCGATCAGCCTGAGCGTGAGCGCTATCTCGATGTATGTGCTGGTCCATTTCCTGGGAGCGGCTGGTGTCGCCTGGGGCTGCGTCCTCGGCTCGCTCGTCGCCACCTGCGCCTACTTGTTCTTCCTGATGTCGCGTAGCGAACTGGTGGGATTGTTGGTGCTCGGGGCTCGTGTGCTGCTCGCCGCGGCAGGGCTGGGCGGCGTCATCTATGTCCTGCGGGCGCAGCCTTTGGTGCCGCTGGTAGGGGCGAGTCTGGCGGTCTACGCCCCCTTGCTGTTCGTGGTCCAGGCCTTGCGCTTGGACGACCTTCGTTTCCTCTCGACGACCCTTCGAAACAAGGCAACGGCCTAATGGGAAATCGCAAATCGTCTGTCCGCATCGGCATGGTGGGGTGCGGCGCCATCGCGGAGCTGTTTCACTTGCCGGCACTGGCCCGCGATCGGCGCACGGCCCGCGGGTTGGCGCTGGCCGAACCGAATGCGACGCGTCTGGATGCGATGCAGCAGCGGTACGCGGCACGGGTCGCCGTACAGGACTATCGGGAACTGGCAGGTGAAGTGGACGGTGTCATTCTCGCCGTTCCTCCAGCGCTGCACGCCACCATTGCGAAGTGGTTCCTGGAGCGGAACATCCCCGTGCTTTGTGAAAAGCCACTCACCGAAACGTATCGCGAGGCCGCCGAACTCGTCGAGCTGGCTCGAGCCCGCGACGTGCCACTGGCTGTGAATCAAACACGGCGGCTCTTTCCCACTTACGGCAAGATCCGACAGCTGATCGCCGCGGGCACGCTGGGTACACTTCAGTCCCTCGTTTACCACGACGGCGTCAAGTTCGACTGGCCCGCGGCCTCGCCCCACCACTTCGTCCCCGGAGCGCGAGGTGCCTGGTCCGATACGGGCATCCACCTGCTCGACGCCGTCTGTTACTGGCTGGACGGGAAACCGGAATTCGTTGAGTCGTGGAACGACTCGTGTGGCGGCCCGGAAGCGATGGCTACGGTGCGACTGCGCCACGCCGATTGTGAGGTCGAGATCAAGGTAAGCCGCCTGGGACGGCTAAGGAATGGCTTTCATATCGCCGGAACCAAAGGGTCGATTGACGCCGAAGCGGAGGACTGGGACGAGTTCGATGTGGTCTACGCCAACGGCCGCCGGCGCACGTTCCGCTGCGGCAGCAATCGCCTGAAATACCACGATTTCGCCCATCCGCTGATCGCCAACTTTATCGACGTCTGTCAGGGAATCGCGGAACCGTTGATTTCTGCCGCCAGCACGCTGCCGGCGATCAAGCTCCTGGAACAAGCCTACGAGGAGGCACAGCCGTACGCGGATCCTTGGAACGACGAGTTCCGCCAATCCGGCCGTCTATCCGCACCCATCCGCATCGAGGTGTCTCAGCTGCCTCGCGTGCTGGTTACCGGAGCTGGCGGATTTGTGGGCGGTCGCGTGGTGGAAGCGATGTTGCTCTCCGGCTCGGCACAGCCCGTCGCCGGCGTGCGCCGATGGTCGGGCGCCGCGCGGGTGGCCTGCCATCCCGTTGACGTAGCGATTTGCGACATTCTCGACCCACACCTGGTTGATGCATCCGTTCGGAACGTCGCAGCCATCGTGCACTGCGCATACACGGACGATCAGCATTCGATCGTGACCGGCACACGCCATTTGCTCGACGCGGCCGTCCGGCACCGCGTGCCCCGCTTCGTGTACCTCAGCTCGGCCGAGGTGTACGGTCCGGACCGATCGGGCGTGGTCACCGAGGATGCATCCATTGCACTAACCGGGCGAATGTATGGCGACGCCAAATGGGAAGCGGAACAACTGTGTCACCTGTTCCACGATCAGGGCGTCAGGGCGACGATCTTACGCCCCTCACTGATCTACGGTCCGTTCGGGTCGTCCTGGTCCGTGGACGTGGCAGCGCGGCTTCAATCCGGACAGTGGGGATTGTTTGATGATTTCGGCGAAGGCATCGCAAACCTGGTTTACATCGACGACCTCGCCCGGGCGATCTTCCTGTCCTTGACACACGACCGCGCCCCCGGCGAGACGTTCAACGTCAACGGCCCGGATTCGGTGACATGGAACGAGTACTTTCGACGCTACAACGCGGCGCTCGGCTTGCCCCCTCTCGCGCGGATCTCGATCGCCCAGTCGCGGCTGCGGTCGCGGGCGATGGACGCGGTGCGCACGGTTACCTCTTTCGTGAAGTCCCGGTTCGAAGATCAGCTGATGGACATCTACCTGCGCGGTGGTTGGGCCAGCCGCATCATGCGCCGGATTAAACACGCGCAGCAAACGACTCCGAGCCGTGGCGAGCTGGTCGAACTGTATTCGCGCCCCGCACGCTATGCCGACAACAAAATCCGCACCCTGCTGGGATTCGAGCCGGCTGTCAGTCTGGACGAGGGCCTGCGGCGGACCATCGCGTGGCTAGCGCTGCACGAACTGCTCCGCCCCCGAGAACAGCCTCCTGCCGGTTCCTCCGTTCCGCGAGCACGCGAACCCGCACGCGAAGAAAGCAGCGTCGCGTCATGAAGATCGCGTTCCTGTCGTACGACTTTCCTGAATACTGCATCCGGCACGCCAACGAAATGGCCCAGTCGGAGGAAGTGTTGCTGTTGCTACC
>JBFWYF010000244.1:0-8935 GCA_050186685.1 Pirellulaceae bacterium | reverse complement strand
TGAGTTTGGTGTTTGGATTAATCGTTTAACCCGTAGCCGCAGGCGAGGACCACGTTCCCTTGAGCCTCGCCCGCAGGCCGGCTGAAAAATTACCAGGAGAATGACGGAGATGCCTGCACTGCGCGTCCTTGCCACGGGTCGAATCGACGAACGGGAGTCCGCATTTCCCCAAGCGGTCCAATTGCCGGGCGGCGACATCCTGTGTTCGTTCGGAGTGGGTGGAGGCCAGTTTGTGCATGGGGGCACCGACTGGTTTCGTTCGCGGGACGGCGGAATGACGTGGCAGCGAGAGGGGGAGTTGATGCCGCCGACGTCGGATCCGCCGTCGGCCAACTTCTTAAAGCTCAGCTTGTCGCCGGACGGGCGTACGATCTACGCCTATGGCACTCGATACTGGGGACCCGTCGACGAGAAGTTCGGTGAACGGCGAGGAGAAGCCGTCTGGTGTACGTCGACCGATGGCGGGCACACGTGGTCGCCGATCCGCATCATTCCGATGCCGGACGTGCCGCTCGAGATTTCGCACTCGATCATACCCCTGGCATCGGGCCGCCTGCTTGCCCCCACGGGATTGCTGGTGCGCAAAGATCGTCTCGGGGAAGAGGTGCTGGTCGCCGTTTCCGATGACGGGGGGCAGTCGTGGCCGGCCCATCGCACCGTGTTCAAGGATCCGCACGGCAAGCTGGGATACTGGGAACAGAAACTCGCGGAAATTACGCCAGGAACGGTCATGGCCGTCTGTTGGACCGTCACGCTGGGCGACTATCGTGACCAGACCAACAGCTTTTGTATCTCGCGCGACAGCGGGTGGACGTGGGGGCCGGCCCAGTCCACGGGGATCCGAGGACAGACCATGTCGATGCTGCCGCTGGGAGGCGACCGGCTGCTCATCTTGTACAACCGGCGTTATGGAGCGCAGGGCGTCGTCATGTGCCTGGTCTCCTTTACCGATTCCGCCTGGACGGTACATGCCGAAGGGTTGTTGTACGACGCACGGGCCTTTCGGGACGGGCCGGTGTCCGGCCAGACAGGCGTGGACGAGTTGGCCAGCTTTCAGTTTGGTTTCCCGACGGCCATCCGATTGCAGGACGGAAGCTGCCTGACGACACACTGGTGTGTGGAACAGGGCCGCTGCGGTATCCGATGGACAAAGGTCGCCCTCGATTGGTAACGAGCACCAGGGCACGAGCGGGCTTTGGCCCCGGCACGACGGCTGCCTCTCGAATGGAGAAAAACAACCGCATCCGTGCCAACTCCCGGCCTCGTCGCCTACTGGTTCCGAGGCCTCCGCCGGCGACCTCGGAAATAGTAGCGGGCGGGTCAGTAGGGCTGACGGAAAAGGTCTAGGCCTTGCGTCACCTTGAGATCCCTCAGAATCCTCCCGAACCCCGGAACCCTTATTTACAGCACCACCTTTTCGATGGGGTGGCGCAAAAAGCGCAAACAACCACTTGAACGCCATCGGCACCCAAAGTTACACTCGTTCTCGCTCGGCCACTCTGGGTCGCCCCCTTGAGTGTCGCTCCAATTGGGAGAGCGCATCTCTTCAGGGTCGTTTGTCCTTCATCTTTCTATGGAGTTCAGTTGTATGCAAATCCGAAAGAGGAGTGGTTTCACACTAGTGGAACTGCTGGTTGTGATTGCCATCATTGGCATCCTGGTTTCACTCTTGCTTCCGGCTGTCCAGGCAGCACGCGAAGCAGCCCGGCGGGCACAGTGCTCGAATAATCTGAAGCAGCTCGGTCTGGCACTCCATAACTATCACGACACGTACAAGACGTTTCCTCCCTCCGGCATTTTGAACGGCGATCCGGTCAATCCGTCCGCCACGACACCCTCGACTCGGCCGTACCATTATTCCTGGATGTTCATGGTGCTGCCCATGATGGAACAGCAGCCGCTGTACGATTCGACGGACAAACTCTTTCCGATCTACGTCGGCGCGAACGGCCAGCCCCAGCGGGTTTGCTCGACCCAGGTGCCCAGTTTCAAGTGTCCCAGTGCGCTGGCCTTAAACCTGGCCAACGATACTCGGAATTTGGCCTATACAAATTATGCAGCTTCCGAAGGCTATCATTGGTGGACTTCCGCCACCATCAACGGCGCCACGTGGACCAGTGGTATCTATCAGGGCCAGAACCAGACGCTCGACATGAGTGGCATTTTTACCATTACCAAGACCAACAGCATCGCGTCGGTGACGGACGGAACGTCGAACACCGTGGCGGTGGCTGAAGTGACCAGTGTAGGCCAGAAGAACGGCCCCATTCGTACTTGTGCAACCGGCGCCTACCGCGTCAACACGAATGGCGAGCGTGTGTTCCGTTCGGCATTTGTCTGGACCGGTGTGAACGGCTATTGCTGTGAGCAGGGTGTGTTCCGCCGTCCAAACGGCGCGGCGAGCTCAGCGGCGGCATGGTGGACGGCTTCGGCTCCGCACGCCTTCTCCCCGACGTTTATTTCCGCTTACGGACCGAACTCGAACTGGCCGGGTGCAGACAGCCGACATCCTGGCATTGTTCAGGTTACGATGGCGGACGCCTCGGTGCGTACGGTAGCCGAGGTGATTCCCTGGCACATCTGGGCCAAGATTAACGGACATCAAGATCAGGAACAGGCTTCTATCGACTGATGGAGTTTTGCATGCGTAGTATGATCGCTCTCGCGCTGGTGTTGTTTGGATTCACGATGACGGGTTGCGGACAGAAACGTCCGGACCCGCCGGCCGATTACGTGGATCCGGGAACGGATCCGAAGGCCATGGGTGACGAGCTGAAGGCCAAGCCCTGACATCCGGACAACCCACGGATAGGATTGAGGCGCGTGCGTTGCCGGCGCTCCGGCAGCGCACGCTTTTTTGTTGCGCGGGCCCTGCCTCCCCTGCGGCTATGGGGAAGCGGCACTAGCGGTGAGCTTCGGCAGTGCCCGCGGTCTCGCGGTCGTAATTAGTCAAACTGAGCTGCGGTGAGCTGGACAGGGAGCGGCAGAACAGAGTCAGGTCGATCAGCTCCGCTTCGCTCAAACTGGCGCAGGCCGGATGGACGGTGCCGGGCATGCCAAGTCGAACGCGCAGAAAAACGGCAGCTGGTTCCGAGCCGCTCTTGAAGGGCTCGTGTACCAGATCGCGCGGCCGCGAAGGCTCTCCTTGTTCGTCGAAATAGTGGGTGCCCGACTGCCCTGTACCGTCGGGACCGTGGCAGCCGGCGCATCCGGCATCGGCATAGACCTTCGCGCCTCGCTGGAGTGCGGCCGAGTCGGGCGGCGGAAAGGAGGGTGGTACCACGGCCGCGGACGTAATCAGCCGTGCGGATTGCGTAGCCGTGATTTCCTCCTCAGTCGGCGGCTCAAGTCCCGCATCCGCCGCTTGAGCGACCAAAATTTCGCTCAGTCCCTCGCGCCGCAGCCGCTGGACTTCTTCGACGAGCGCCTCCACTTCAGCCGGGGAGAGGTCGAGTTGAGCGGTCATCGAAGTGCCCGGAATGCCCTGGCGGATCACCGTCCGCAGGTCGTCGACTGTCGCCACTCCCTGGCTGCCGCTGACCAGGCGCAGCGAACTGCGGCGCAGGTTGCGCGGGCGAGGGCAAAGGTAGCGGGCGGCGGGGCCATGACCGTCTCCTTGTTCACCATGACAGACGGCGCAATGCTCCCGGTACAGTTCTTTTCCCGGCGTTGCCAGTGCCGGCGGTTCGGGAACAGGTGCGGCGAGTCGTTGAGACAGGGAGCTCATTTCGGAGACGGCGTCGCGATCGGCCGGATTGATCAGGGTACGAACCTGGAGATCGTACAGGCGGGTTGACTGGCGGTTGAACCTGTCGAGTTGGCCGAACAGAGCGCTGGCTTGTTGCGGCATACCGCGCATCGCGGACACGATCGCGGCGGCGGTCAGCCGCTGTGTTTCGCTCGGACCGGGGCGAGACTTGTCCAGCCAAGCCGCTGCCGACTCAAAGTTACCTGCCTCCCATTCCGCGAGCCCTGCTTCCAGGTTGGCCGCCTCCGGGGCTTCCAGCCGCTTCATCAGTTCGTGCAGTAACGTCCGTGCCTCGTCGACGCGTCCCAGCTTTCGCAGCAGGCGCGCGACGTCGAGCTCCACGTAAGCACGGCGAGGTGCTCGCTTCGCCAGTTCGACGTATTCGGCCAGCGCTTCCCCGAGTCGGTTTTGATGTTCGAGCATTTGGGCCAGCGCCGCACGCGATGGGTCATGACGCGGCTGCTTGCCCAGCACTTGCCGAAATGAGGCCTCGGCCTGCAACGGCTGACTCAGCCAGCGCTCAATGACACCCTGCAGGTACCCGTGTCGTGGGTCACCCGGGGCATCCCTTGCCCAAGTCTCGAGGACCAGCCGTGCGTGGTCGGGTTCCTCGCGGCGGAGGTAACCGTGGACGTAGGCGGCTGTGATCTCGTAGGACGAAGCGCCCGCCAGGAGGAGTTCCGCGATTGGATTGCCGCCACGGCTGGGGATATCACCCAGGCTGGTGTTGGCCAACCGAGTCTCTCGCTCGATGGGCATTGCACCGGCGTGGCGAGCACGCGCTGCTTCGATGGCCTGGGACCACGACTCCAGTTGCTGCAGTTGACGGAAACAGGCCGCTTGCAGCAGATCCAGTTCGGCGTGCCGGGATCCGAGCCGGCGCGAAAGGTGGATCCACTGCTGGGCATCGTACACCGCGCCCGTTTCCAACGCGCTCGCCGCCCGTTCACGGATCACGGCCTGGACGACGAACGGTCCACTGCCAGCGAGCAGCACGCAGGATAACGCGAGCCCCCACGCGGCGCGGCGCCGGCGCGGCCGGTCCCCGAGCGCCGGGGATTGAGGTGGGGATGGGCGAATTTGCTTGCGCCGAGCCATAGGTACCAACCCTATCTCGAAACCGACACAACGGAAAGGGCGGAAACTGGCAGGATCACGACAGGCTGTCTCTGCGGCCACCTGCGAATTCCGCGTTTCGAATGGCCGTATGCCGACCCTCGGGACGATGCCATAAACCTTGCCGCGCCGCGCGGGGTAGTCAGGCGCGTATGGGGTCATTATCCTGCTGGGGTGAACGCCCCGCCCCCTGTCGTAACGCCCCCTCGCTGGCTCTTCTACACCGGGTTAGGAGTCATCGCCCTCCTACTGCTGGGCGCCGTGTCAATCCTCGCCACCTGGGCCTTGTTCGAAGGGCAAGATCTTCGCGGGTTCCTTCCAGCCGACGAGCCGTCTCGCGGAGCGCAGGTCGATGCCGGGACGGAACTGCGGATCCGTCGCTTTTGTGGTGACTGCCATGCTCTGCCGCGGCCGGACAGCTTGCCACGCGATGCGTGGCATGAGGGTGTGTCGCGCGGATACGAGTTCTACGCCCGATCCGGACGCCGCGATCTCGATCCACCGACATTCATTCAGACGCTTACTTACTACCGGGCACGAGCTCCGCGGCACTTGGAATTTCCGCCGCCACCCGCCGTCGCACCGGTACCACCGGTACCGTTTCGAGTCGAGCAGCTGAGCTTCGTCCCCCGGGCGGATTCGGTGGCGCCAGGCATTGCGTTTGCGCGATGGTCCCGGACCTCTCCCGACACCCCGCCGGCGCTGCTGGCCTGCGACATGCGTCGAGGAACGCTGTGGTCCGTCAATCTCGGCTCGCCGGAGCGAACGGCCACGTCCCTGGCGCAGCTCCACAATCCTTGTCACGTGGCATCGTGCGACCTGGATGCCGATGGTCAACTGGATCTGATCGTTGCGGATCTGGGCAGCTATTTCCCGTTCGATCACTCGCTGGGAAGAGTCGTCTGGCTGCACCGGCGCCCGGGCCACCCGGGCTATGAGACGACCACGGTCGCCGCGGATCTGGGACGCATCGCGGACGTGCAGCCAGCCGACGTCGATGGGGACGGCAACCTGGACTTGATCGTCGCCGAGTTTGGGCACGATCGAACGGGTGGCATCCACCTGCTGCGCCAACGCCGCGCGGCAGACGGTGCGATCGCATTCGAACGGCGACGCCTGGACCCGCGACCCGGCCCAATCCACATTCCCGTCCTGGACATCAACCGAGACGGACGTCCCGACTTTCTGGCGCTCGTCAGCCAGGAGCGGGAGCAGATCGACTTATTCGTCAATCGCGGTGGCGGCCAGTTCACCCGGCAGCTGATCTGGGCCGCACCTGACCTGACGTTCGCGTCGAGCGGCATCGACGTGGTGGATCTGGATCGGGACGGAGACAGCGACATTGTGCTGACGAACGGAGACGCGTTCGACAATTCCTACGTGAGTCCGACGCATGGCGTTCGGTGGCTGGAACAGCAGGACAACTCGCGGTTCGTCTGCCACTCGATCACGGATCTGCCTGGAGCGTATTGCGCTCGGCCGGGAGACGTCGATGGGGACGGCGACTTGGACCTGGTTGTCGGCGTCTGGCTCCCGCCCCAGATCCGTCCCGAAAACGTAGCGCGGGACAAGCTGGCCTCGCTGGTCTATTTGGAGAAAGCAGCGTCCGGGCAATTTATCCGCCACGCTCTCGAAACGGGCGATCCAAGCCATACGACGGTCGAGTTGGCCGATTTCGACGGCGACGGAGACTTGGACTGCGCGGTCGGCCGCCATGTATTGAGCGGCCGAGTGCGGCATGTCCCCGGGGTGGCCCACAGCGCCACAATCTGGTGGAATCAAACCGCTCCAGCGGCATCGGCCCGCTGAGGTTGGCACGGATTGAGACAATCATCAACAACCAGGTTGAAGGGAGAGCTGCGATGGTGAAGACCTATTGCCGGTTGCGTGGGGTGCCGACGCGCTGCGTGGTGCTAGCCGTTGTCCTGGCATGGTCCGCCGCCGCTGTCGCGCAGCAGAGCGGGCCGGACAGCGTCACCCTTAACCAGCGCGACGACGGCTATCGGGGCATCTGGTACTTCAATCAGAAGTCGGGTGACGAATACGTCTACAAGTACAGCGGCGGCCTGGGAACTTATTGTGCCGATCACCAGCCTTTCGCCGTCTATGCACCCCAGGTGAAAAAGACTTTCTTCTGCTATGGCGGAGCTACGCGGGCGAACAACCAGCAACTCATGCATTGCGTTTCCTATTACGACCATGCGACGGGTCGGGTACCGCGTCCGACGATCTTACTGGACAAGCACACCGACGACGCGCATGACAATCCGGTGATTTCGCTCGACGAACAGGGCTACATCTGGATCTTCTCGACATCCCATGGTCGCAGCCGCCCTTCCTACATTCATCGCAGCCGTCGCCCCTACGATGTCGAAGCATTCGACCGCGTAGCGGCCAGGTACCAGACAGGTGAGCAAACCGCGCCGTTGGACAACTTCTCGTACATGCAGGCGTGGCACGTGTCGGGTCGCGGGTTCTTGTGCTTCTTCACGCGGTACAACGATCCGGCTCAGCGTACGAATATGTTTATGACCAGCCCCGATGGCGTGCACTGGTCCGCTTGGCAGCGGCTGGCGGCGATCGAGTGGGGACATTACCAGATCAGTGCCGTCGGGGAGCGGAAAGCGGGCACAGCGTTCAACTATCATCCCGCGGGCAAGGGTTTGAACTGGCGAACGAATCTGTACTACATGGAGACCTCGGACGCGGGGGAATCCTGGCAGGCGGCCGATGGTTCGCCGCTCGCGGTCCCGCTCCGTTCCATCGACAACGCCGCCCTGGTTCACGATTATCGCCAGGAGGGCCTGCTCGTGTACCTGTTGGATATTCAGTACGACGACCAGGACCGTCCCGTCCTTCTCTATCTGACGAGTCGTGGATATGAGTCCGGTCCGCAAAACGACCCTCGGACTTGGCGCATTGCCTGCTGGACCGGTAACGACTGGCGGATGCACGACATCACGACGTCGGACAACAACTACGACATGGGATCGTTGTTTCTGGACGCCGAGGGAACTTGGCGGATCGTGGCCCCGACCGAGGATGGCCCTCAGCGATTTAATCCGGGTGGCGAAGTCGCGATGTGGGTCAGCGGCGACCAGGGGCGCACCTGGCGGAAAGAGAAGCAAATGACGCGCGGCAGCGACTTCAACCATACGTATGTGCGCCGCCCGGTGCGGGCGCACCCGGATTTCTATGGTCTCTGGGCCGATGGGCATGGCCGTCAGCCATCGGAGTCACGCTTGTATTTCTGCAACCGAGAGGGTGATGTCTTCTTGCTGCCTCCTACCATGTCCGACGAGTTCGCGCGGCCGATTCCTGTGCCTATTCGTTAGCTTCCGAAGCTCTCTATCAAGCGTAATCCCCTCCCAGCAAATCCCTCACGCCAAACTCTCACGGATAGAATCGCTGCTCCAAAGATGCCGCAGTCGGGACGACGACGGGGGCCGAAGTATATACCTCCGTCTCCGACGGTTGCAGATTCTGGAACCGCTGAGCCAGTGTCACGAGTGACTCCACTTCTTCGCTGGTCGTTCCCAACACAATCCAATCGTCGGCCAGCTGCCAGTCAAAGAACCCCACGTCAGCGAACGACAATCTGGGAAGGCCGAACGCTTGGTTTTTGCCCAGCACTGCGAACAGTCTCCCGACTCCCTCACGCATCCGATCGTACACTTCCAAGACGGAGGGCAAGCGTCCGTTCAGTACTGATCCATGGACCCATAACTCAATCTCGCGGCGGCCAATCTGTTCGGCGGGAGGAATGCCAATCGAGCCGTCCGAAGAGGGCCGAAAACACAGTTCCACGTAGTCGGCGCCCGATCGCACCATGAACGGTTCCTCGCTCTCGCGAAGGGCCATGAACACCTCATTCTTTTCCAGCTCTTGATTCAGATCCGTCAGTTGTTTGGCCACGGTCTGCTGAAAGCCAGCGACCACGTCAAGCGATGTGTCCCGCTGGGCAATCTGTCTCGCCTGTTCGTTCGTACTCTCGCCGCGCCGCTCCGCAATGCGGCGTACCAGGCGACCCCGGAGTCCTCCGACGGTCGAACTCACGGCGATCGGCGTGAG
>JBFWYF010000243.1:0-8941 GCA_050186685.1 Pirellulaceae bacterium | reverse complement strand
CGACACGTCTGCCGATTGTGTCGCCTTCTGGATTCAAGCTCCTCAGGAGAAACGGAATGTTTGCCCGACATCGATCGGTCTGGTGTACCGCCACGTTGATCGCCCTGCTCGCGGGCGCCGTGCCGCTCGTGGCCGACGACGACATGACACCGACCGACCACGCGAAGTCGCTCTCGCGAGCATTCCGCGAGGCTGCCAAGGCAGTGAAGCCGGCGGTGGTAACGGTCCGCACGAGCTACAAGTTGACGAAGGAGCAGCTGGAATTGCTCGAGCGTGTCCGACCGGGCAATCCCTTCCCGCGCGAGGAGGGAGGTCCTGACGACCTGGGGCGGCCCACGAGCGTCGGATCGGGCGTGGTCGTGGATCCGGCCGGCATCATTCTGACGAACAACCACGTCGTCCAGGGTGCGGAAGCGGTTCATGTACGGCTGGCGGATGGAAGCGAGTACGAGGCGACGGACATTCGCACCGATCCTTACAGCGATCTGGCGGTGCTCAAGATCAAGGCGGACGGCGAATTGCCCGCGGTGAAGTTCGGCGACTCGTCACTGCTCGAAATCGGTGACTGGGTGATCGCGATTGGCAGTCCGTTTGACTTGGAGGCGACGGTCAGTGCGGGGATCATCAGCGCGAAGGGGCGTAGCATGCCGACGATCAAGGGCAGCCGCCTGCTGCAGACCGACGCGGCGATCAACCCGGGCAATTCGGGTGGAGCCCTGGTGGACCTGCATGGCGAGCTGGTGGGCATCAACACTGCGATTGCGACGAATACGGGGTCGTTTCAGGGGGTCGGCTTTGCGATTCCAAGTCGGCAGGCGCAGTGGATTTCCGAAGAGTTGTTGAAGCACGGTAAGGTCCGCCGGGCGTGGCTGGGCGTACGTATCGGCGAACTGACGGCGGAGGCGGCTCGGCAGATGAAATTGCCGGCGCGTTCCGGCGTCTGGATCGTGAGTGTCGGGCGCGAAACGCCCGGGGAACGGGCCGGTTTGAAGAGCGACGACGTCATTGTCGAGATCGGCGGCAGGCCGGTCCGAGTACCTGGTGACTTGCAGGACATCGTGCAGCAGCTACCGTTAGGCACGAAGCAGAAGATCGCCGTCATGCGCGATGGGCAACGGATTTCGTTGGAGGTCGCCGTAGAAGCCCAGCCCGAGAGGCCGGAGAATAATTTCGTCCAGCCGGGGGAAGAGCCGGAGGACCGTGACGAGGCGACGCCTCCCGAGAATGCGCCGGAAAAGAAACGGACGCGGAAGAAGCGATCGGATTGAACATGTCACCGAATCCGTCCTCGGATGCGATGCACGCCGGCCTGGCGACGTCGCGGGTAATCCTTAAGCCGCGGCGTGCGCAGCCGTTTTTCGGTCGCCATCCGTGGGTGTTTGAAGGGGCCGTCCAGGCGGTCGAAGGCGACGCCGCGCCCGGCGAGATCGTCGACGTGTTGACGGACCAGGGGCGGTTCATCGCGCGCGGCATTATCAATCCGCACAGCAAGCTGAACGTCCGGCTGTACAGCTGGGACGAGTCCCAGCCGCTGGACGAAGCCTTCTGGCGGGCGACGCTGGAGCGCGCCCTCGCGCGGCGGGCGGGGTTGGCGCGGAATCATCCCGAGAGTGCGGTGCGTCTTGTCTACAGCGAAGCCGACGGGATGAGCGGTTTGATTGCGGATCGCTATGCCGCGCATCTCGTCGTGCAGATCAACTCCCTGGCGATGGCCCGCTGTTGGCCAATGCTTCTGCCGTTGTTTGTCGAACTGGTTCAGCCGGCCTGCATCTCGTTGCGTTCGGACCGCGGCATTGTCAAGGAAGAACGGATGGAACCCCAGATGGGCGTGGCCTGGGGGACGCCTCCCGACGGACCGGTGTTCGTGCTCGAACATGGTTTGCGGTTCGGCGTCGACGTGGTGGGCGGCCAGAAGACGGGGTTGTATCTGGACCAGGCCGAGAATCACCAGGCGGCGGCCGCGTACCTGGCCCAGCGTCGGGTACTGGATGTGTTCTGCTATACCGGCGGATTCTCTCTGGCCGCCGCGCACACCGGGCAGGCCGCTGAAGTGCTGGGCGTCGACAGCAGCGAACGCGCCATCATCACCGCTCGGGCGAACGCCGAACGCAACGGGACTCGTCAGGTCCGTTTCGAAGAGGCCGATGGTTTTCAGTTTCTGGACGAGTGCCGGGCGCGGGGTGAGCGATTTGGCGCCGTGATTCTCGACCCGCCCAAGTTCGCACGAAATCGCCGGCAGATTGACGAGGCCCTGCGGGCGTACCACCGCATCAACCGGCTCGCCGTTGACCTGCTCGAGCCTGGGGGCGTGCTGGTTACCTGCAGTTGTTCGGGAGGAATCACCCGCGAAGACCTGCAGTTGATGTTGTGTGGGGTCTCGCAAAAGACTGGCCGCGCGATTCAAATTCTCGAGCAGCGCGGAGCAGGACCGGACCATCCGATCCGAGTCACCTGCCCGGAATCCGAATACCTGAAGTGCTTCATCTGCCGAGTCGACTGACGGGCCCGCCGCGGATGACGCACGGGAGAAACCCGTCATGTTCCATCTGCGAGGACTAGCCACTTTGTTGCTGGTTGGAATCGGGAGTGGGCTGACTGCCTCGGCCGCCGACGTCCCGCCCAACCTCGTCTACGTCCTGTGCGACGATCTCGGCTATGGCGACGTGAAGTGTCTGAACCCGGCCGGCAAGATGGCCACCCCACGACTCGACCAACTGGCCGCTGACGGCATGGTGTTTACCGACATGCACTCGGGTTCCGCCGTCTGCAGTCCCACGCGGTATGGCATCCTGACGGGGCGCTACTGCTGGCGGTCGCGGCTGCAACAGGGTGTGCTGGGTGGATTAAGTCCCCGGCTGATCGAATCGGGACGGCTAACCGTCGCGGACTTCCTGCGCCGCCAGGGCTACCATACGGCGTGTATTGGTAAATGGCACCTCGGCATGGACTGGTCTCGCCAACCGGACAAGCAGGTTGCGGAGTTGAACATCGAATCGGCCGAACAGGTTTGGAATGTGGACTATGCCGCGCCCATCGCCAATGGCCCGAATGCGGTGGGCTTCGACTACTACTATGGGATCTCGGCGTCGCTGGACATGGTCCCGTACACGTTCATCGAGAACGACCGGGTCACGGTCGTTCCGACCGAAGACAAGTCGTTTCCGATGATGGCGGGGCGCGCCGGGGGGACGACCCGGCGCGGTCCGGCGGCCACGGGGTTCGACGCCGCGGACGTCTTGCCCGCGTTGACTCGACGGGCGGTGGAGTACATTGAACAGCGAGGGGCGGCGGCTCGTGACGGCCACCCGTTCTTCCTTTATCTGCCGCTCGCGTCGCCTCATACGCCCATCTTACCCACGGCAAAATGGCAAGGTCGGAGCGGGTTGAATGCCTACGCGGACTTCGTGATGGAAACCGACGACGCGATCGGCCAGGTACTGGACGCTCTGGACGCCGCGGGGCTCCGCGATAACACGCTCGTCGTCGTGACGTCCGACAATGGATGTTCGCCCCAGGCCCAGTTCGACGAACTCGCGGCACAGGGGCACCATCCCAGCTATTCGTTTCGCGGCCACAAGGCCGACATTTACGAGGGGGGCCACCGCATCCCGTTTATCGTCCGGTGGCCGGAGAAAGTGGCCTCCGGCTCGACCTCCGACCAACTGCTTTGCTTGACCGACTGGATGGCGACCTGCGCCGACATCCTGAAAAGGCCGCTGCCCGACCAGGCCGGCGAAGACAGCGTCAGCTTTCTCCCGGCTCTGCGTGGCGACGCGACAGAGCCCCTGCGGGAAGCCGTCGTCCATCACTCCATCAACGGATCGTTCGCCATCCGCCAGGGACCTTGGAAGCTCGCCGTCTGTCCCGGTTCGGGGGGGTGGAGCATGCCGCGCCCCGGTCGTGATGACACCCGCCAACTGCCGGAAGTGCAGCTGTTTCATGTGGAGCAGGACATCGGGGAAACGACGAATCTCCAGGATCGACACCCGGACGTTGTGGCGCGGCTCACGCAGCTGCTGGAAAAATACGTGGCGGATGGACGCAGCACGCCGGGGGCAAAGCAGGCGAATACCGTTCCGGTCGATATGCGGAAAGGTACTCGCGTGCCGCCGGTCCCCGCGGGCCGAAAAGCCAAGAAGGCCACTCCGCGATAGGGCTTCTCATCATGCTCGGATTGCATTCCCAGACCAGCGATCGCTGGTACGACCAGGTCCAGGGACATCTCGACGAACTGCTGATCGATCACGCTCATTGCGAACGCAAGGCAGCCGGCACCGCGTTGAACCTTCTCTTCCACTACGTCGAAAACCAGCTGCTCTGCCAGGAAATGACGGAGATTGTCAACGAGGAGCTCAGCCACTTCCACATGGTCGTCGACTTGCTGAATCGACGCGGCATCCGGTTTCGCCGGCTGAAGGCGAGCAACTACGGCAGCCAGCTCCATGCCTACGTACGGAAGCTTGAGCCCGGACGCGCCGTCGACCGCTTGCTTGTGGCATCGTTGATCGAAGCGCGTTCCTGCGAACGCTTCGGATTACTCCGCGCCCGGTTGCCGGATACGGAACTGGCCGCGTTTTACGACAGCCTGTTCGAGTCCGAGGCGAGGCACCATACGACCTATGTCAAGCTGGCGAAAATGTACGCCGACGAGGACGCTGTGCGGCAGCGGCTTGACGAACTGGCGGCGGCCGAAGCCGAGATTATTGCTCGCGGGGATTCGCTGCCCCGCATGCACAGCTGATCCGTCGATAAGGAGCCTTGCGGTGAATGACTCGGACCTCAACTTGTCCTCCCACGTCGATGCTTTGCGCGAAACGGGTGCGATGTTCTGGAAACGCGGCTGGTCGCTGGGCACGAGCAGCAACTATAGCGTGGTGCTGCATCGTTCACCCTTGGAATTGCTGATTACGGCCAGCGGTAAGGACAAGGGCCGGCTCGAGTCGGGAGACTTTGTGCGCGTGGATGAGGGCGGCCAGCCGAAGTTTGCGGGTCAGCCCAAGTCGTCGGCCGAGACGCTTCTGCACGCCGTTGTGGCTCAGGAGCGAGACGTCGGCGCGATTCTCCACACGCATTCGGTCTGGGGCACGGTGCTGTCCGATGCCTACTTTGCGGAGCGAGGTTTCGAGATCGCCGGATTCGAGATGCTCAAGGGGCTCGCGGGTATCACCACGCACGACACCGGGATCTGGGTCGAGATATTTGACAATACCCAGGACATCCCGGCCTTGGCAAAGCAGGTACGGGCTAGGCTGCGCGACGCGGAGCGACCGTTACAGCATGGATACTTGATTCGCCGCCATGGTCTGTACACGTGGGGACGGGACTTGGCGGAGGCCCGTCGCCAAGTCGAAATCTTCGAGTTTCTCTTCGAATGTGTCGGGCGGATGCGGGCGGGCCGTTGGGGATAAATCGCGTCGCGCGCCGGTCTTGCCAGTGCGGCGCGGTCGCCGGTATAACCGGTCCAGCAACACATCATGGACGTACCACTTTGTCTCAGGTCATTTCGGTGGCGCTGGGATATTGTCGGACAAGTGGAACGAGTCTCGGCGCGCCACGTCGGTCCCACGTGGCCATGCTCGCCAGTGGTAGCCACGCCGCTCCCACGCAGGTCCCGCGGAAACTCCCACGCAGCCACGCTCGCGAGACGTAGCTACGTTCGGCAGAGCGCGTAGGGCCATCATAGCCAAGCTCGCCCGAACGTGGGCTTGCGGCGTGGGACGGAACGAATTCCGGTGTCGCCCCTTTTTGACGAGAGGGGTTACGGGCGAAAGTGGCTACGTCAATCCGAGAGAACAACGCTCGACGGGGAGCGAAAGTAAAGGAGGCTGGTTCACGATGGCGCGCGGCAGCAACAAAACGGGCAGGCGACAGTTGACGCTGGAGGTGCTGGAGCCCCGCCGGCCGTTGGCCTTCGATCCCACCGGTTTAGAGCAGGAATTCCTGCAGTTGGTTAACCGGATGCGGGCGGATCCACAAGGGGAACTGGCGCGGCTGGTCAATCAGCTGAATCCTATTACTTCGCCTGCGCCCGAGGTGACGGCCCAGCTGCAATTCTGGTTGGTCGACGGCAACGTGCTCGCGCAACAGTGGCAATCGCTGGTCGCGGCGCCGCCATTGGCCTGGAACGAGCAGCTGTGGACTGCCGCGGCTGGGCACAGCCAGGAGATGATCCGGCAGCGGAATCAACAGCATCAGCTGCCGGGGGAGCCGAATCCGGGCGTGCGGATGGCGAACGCCGGGTATCCGGTGCGGTCGTGGGGAGAGAGTGTTGCGGCACGCTGCACGACCGTGGTTCAGTGCCATGCAGCCTTTGCGATTGATTGGGGGCCTGGACCGAGCGGCCAGCCGCAAGCGCCGGGGATTCAGTCGCCCCCGGCGCACCGTCATCTGCTGATGAGTACCCGATATCGGGAGATCGGAATCGCCGTGGTACCGCACACACCCGTCGACGCAAGCGACGTCGGACCGCTCGTCGTCACGAAAGACTTCGCGATCCGGGACAATTTGGGGAATTCCTTTGTCGTGGGGGCCGTGTTCCAGGATGCGAACAACTCCAGCTGGTACGAAAATGGCGAAGGGCGAGGTGGTGCTCGGATCCGATTCGAGGGGCCGGCTGGTACCTTCGAGACGACCTCGATGACTGCCGGCGGTTTCCAGCTGCAATTGCCGCCAGGCACGTACCAGGGGTCCGCCTCCGGCGGCGGACTGCGCGAGCCGCTGCATGCTGCGGACGTGGTCGTGGGCAGCGGCAACAACGTCTGGCTCAACTTCCGAGAGCAGGCCACGGCGCTACCTGGCGACCGGTTCGAGCCGAACAACGACTTGGCGACCGCCACGCCTTTGGGGCCCGGCGATAGCCAACTGGCGAACTTGTCGGTGCATTTGCCCGACAACTTCGACTACTACCGCTGGACGGCTCCGGCCGACGGAACCCTGACCGCCCGGATCAACTTCGTGCATGCCGCGGGCAACCTCGAGCTGAAGCTGTACAACAGCGCGCAGACGGAGGTGGCTTCGTCGAACGGGGCGGGCGACACCGAACAGGTAACGTGGACCGTTACCGCCGGCAGTGACTGGTACCTGCGTGTGGGAGGCGCACAGCGGGCCGTCAACGGGAGTTACACGCTCGACGTCAATGGTCCAGGCGGCGAATCTCCGGTGGCTGTGGATGACAAGACGGCCACCGATCGCGATGTTCCCGTCGTCATCGCCATTCTCGCAAATGATACCGATGCCGATGGCGACCTGAACCCGGCCTCCGTCCAGATCACACAGCAGCCGCTGCACGGCCGTATCGCGATCAACACAACCACCGGTTCCGTAACTTACACGCCGACCACCGGCTATCTGGGATCGGACCGGTTCCGTTACACAGTACGCGATGCGACGAACTTCGCAACCGGCGAAGCCAACGTCGTGTTGGCCGTGGTCGATTATCAGGGCTCTCCTTGGCAGAATCCTGGCGAGCCGACGGATGCGGATGCCAGTGGCTCCGTCGTCCCGCAGGATGCGCTGGTCATCATCAACCGGCTGAACGCGCACGGAAGTGGTCCCTTGAATCGTCAGCCTTCGGGCGCGGTCTCGCCGCCGGCTTATGTCGATACGTCGGGAGACAATTTTCTTTCACCCAACGACGTGCTGCGAGTTATCAATTTCCTGAACCGCGCGGTGGGCGGAGGCGAGGCCGACGGGGCGTTCGAAACGGGGGCGAGTCTGGCCGTCCCGGCGCTGGTTGGCGTTCCGGGCACGCAGGTCGATCCGCCGTCCGGCACGGACGACGGCCCGAGCGGAGCCGCTGCGCCGGAGCCGCTTGCCGTCTCCGAAGCGTTGCTGGCACTGCTGACCAATGCCTGGCGGCGGTTGGCCCCGGCGGCCGTGGAACCCGTGAGTTCCGTCGGCCATGTCCGAAGGGTAGCGCTGCGAGGAGACGAGCCGGCGGCAGACGAGGACCTTGTCAGCCCTTAGTGGACGCGCTGTCCCGGTTGTCCGCCCGAGTCGACGCCCAGCAGAAATACATCGCTGCCGCCAGGCCCGACGGCGACGACCATGCCTTCGCTCAACCCGAATTTCATTTTGCGCGGCGCCAAGTTCGCGACGATGACAACGAGCCGCCCGACCAGTTGTTCCGGGCGGTAGGCCTGTTTGATTCCGGCGAAGACGGTGCGCGTGGCGTCGCCTCCAAGGTTGACGGTCAGCTTGAGCAGTTTGTCGGCTCCGGCCACGTCTTCGGCGGCCATCACGCGGGCGACGCGCAGATCGACCTTCGCAAATTCATCGATCGAGCAGGTCGCGGCCAGCGGTTCCGCCTGCAATGCCGCGTCCGTATCGCCGTAGCTGTTCCGCGCCGGCGCGGGAGGGCTGGCCGGTGCGAGATCGGCGATGCCGCTCGGCTCGGGTACCTTGCTGTCTTCGATCATGGCGTCCACGTCCTTTCGATCCAGTCTTTTCATCAGGTGGGTGAAGGGGGCGACGGGCGTTCCTGCCAGGGGCTGCTGCGATTGGTCCCAGTGGCGGATCGGGTCGTTCAGCAGCCGGCCCGCCTGCTCGGCCAGGCCGGGGAGCACCGGCGCGAGATAGATTGCCAGCTGCCGGAACGCATTCAATCCAATGCTGCACACGTCCTGCACCGCTTGCTCACGGCCGGGCTCCTTCGCCATCAACCATGGTCGCTGCGTGTCGATGAACGCGTTGATGCGATCCCCTAATTCCATAATCGCTCGGGTTGCGCGGCCAAAGTCGCAGGATTCGTACGCGTCGGCGATCTCCTGCCCCGCTGCGGCCGCGTGGGCGAACAACCCCCCGTCGTCCGGATAGCGGGGCGAAAGCCCCGTCGACTCGACAAACCGGGCACATCGGCTGGCGATGTTGACTACCTTGCCGACGAGATCCGCGTTCACCTTCTCGACGAACTCGTCGAGGTTGAGATCGAGGTCGTCGAGCC
>JBFWYF010000242.1:0-8946 GCA_050186685.1 Pirellulaceae bacterium | reverse complement strand
CGTGCCGAGAACCTGGCACGCTTCGTCGATGTGACGTATCAGCTGAATCTCGATCTGCCCACCCCCGCCGATCAGCAGTGGCAGCCACTGGTCAGCACGACCGGCGATCAGGCGTGGTTCGCCCAGCGCTACGGCGAAGCCAATCGCGAGAACGTCGTCCGCTTCTTGACGTTTGACGCGGATTATCCGAATTCGATCATCAGCTGCCTGCGCGCCGCACGCGAGAACGCGCGATCGATCCGCGAGACGATTTCATCGGAGATGTGGGAGCAGCTGAATCATTTCTTTCACATGGTCAACGCGGCAGCCGACGACGAGCAGGTGCTGCAGTCGCCCCAGGTGTTCTTCAACGAAGTGAAGCTGTCGAGCCACCTGTTTCGAGGTATCACGGACGGCACCATGTCGCACGGAGAAGGCTGGCATTTTGTACGGCTCGGCCGCCACATGGAGCGAGCCGACAAGACGTCGCGGATCCTCGACGTCAAATACTACGTCCTGCTGCCGAAGGTCACCGATGTTGGCACGCCGGTCGACGACGTACAGTGGTCGGCGGTGCTCCGCTCGGTCAGCGGCTTCGAGATGTTTCGCAAACGGCATCACGGCATCACGCCCGAGCGGGTAGTGGACTTTCTGATGCTCGATCGACTCTTTCCGCGCGCCATCATGTATTGCTTGAACGCCGCCAATGACTCGTTGCATGCGATTGCCGGATCTCCGCATGACACCTTCACGAACATCGCCGAGAAGCGGATGGGACAGCTGCGCAGCGACCTCGCGTACACGCAGGTTCCGGATATCATGTCGTGCGGGCTGCATGAGTTCGTCGATAAGTTTCAGAAGAAGCTGAACGCCGCCGGGGCGGCGATCTACGAGACGTTTATCGCGCTGCGGTCGGTTCCGGAAGCGTTCTCGAGCTTCCAGGAGCAGGAGAGCGCCTAGCGGAAGTCGTCAGCCACGTAGCGGAAGTCGCTAGCCACGTAGCGGAAGTCGCTAGCCACGTAGCGGAAGTCGCTAGCCACGTAGCGGAAGTCGCTAGACGCCGCGTCAGCGGCGTCGCAAGACTTCCGTGAGGCAGGGGGAGAGTCCGCGGAGTCGGATCTCTTGCGAGATCCGCTATGAGAGGTTCGCTACCAGAGATACGCTACAGGAAAGGCACGACCGTGTGGACTCAGAACTACGATCCGTTCGGCTCGATGGGCTGGTCGACGCTCGTCGCGGCGCTGCCCGTTGTCGTGCTGCTGGGTTTGCTCGCGACAGGTCGCGTGTCGGCGCATGTTGCGGCGCTGGCCGGCTTATTGACGGCACTGGGCGCAGCCATCTTCGCGTTCGCTCCGATGGAGACCGCTGACGCGGGCCGAGGTGCCTGGGCGAGCGTCGTGTTCGCGGCAGCTGCACAGGGAGCCGCGTTCGGCCTGTTTCCCATCGGCTGGATCGTGCTGGCGGCGATCTTCCTGTACACGCTGACCGTGCATACGGGTCAGTTTGAGATTGTGAAACACTCGGTCGTCAGCCTCTCGCCGGATCGCCGCATCCAGGCGCTGCTGATTGCCTTTTCCTTCGGGGCGTTCATCGAGGGGGCGGCCGGGTTCGGTACGCCGGTGGCCATTTCCGCGGCGCTGATGATGGGCGCCGGTTTCAAGCCGCTGCAGGCCGCGGGCCTGGCGCTGATCGCCAATACCTCGCCCGTGGCCTTCGGCGCGTTGGGCACGCCCATCGTCACGCTCGCGCGCGTCACGGGACTCAGCGAAATGGAACTCAGCGCCATGGCGGGCCGGCAGCTTCCGTTTTTTTCCGTAATCGTGCCGGTGTGGCTCGTCTGGACCATGGGGGGATGGCGAGCGGCACTGGAAATCTGGCCGGCGCTGCTGGTCTGCGGCGGAAGCTTCGCTGCCGTGCAGTTCGGAGTCGCGAACTTTCACGGTCCGTGGCTGGTCGACGTTGCCGGCGGAGTCGTCTCGCTGGTGGCCCTGGCCCTGTTCCTGAAGATCTGGCAGCCGCGTACGGTGTGGACGTTCGCAGGCGAGGCACCGGCCGCCACCGTGCCGCATCATACTGCACGGCAGATCGCTTCGGCGTGGATGCCCTGGGTGTTGCTCACGCTGTTCGTCTTCCTCTGGGGAACGCCGCAGGTCAAATCGCTGCTCGGCGTTCCCGGCAAAGTGGTGCGGGACGAGTTCCATGCGAGCGCCGATAGCTGGCTCATTCGCCCTGCCTACCTGAGTCTGAAAGTGCCTCTGCTGCACAAGCAGGTGGCCCGCGTTGCTCCCGTTGTCGCCGAACGGGAAACGGAGGCCGCCGTCTTCGAGTTTGGCTGGCTCGCCGCTACTGGGACGGGCATTTTCCTGGCCGCACTGGTATCGGCGGTCTGGATGGGCATCCCGCCAGTAACGGTACTGCGCTTGTTCGGATCGACCTGTTGGCGCGTGCGCTGGCCGATGTTCACGATCGCCTGCATGTTGGCGCTGGCTTTTACCACGCGTTACAGCGGGCTGGACGCGACGCTGGGTCTGGCCTTTACGCGGACGGGCTACATCTATCCCCTGTTTGCCGCACTGCTCGGCTGGCTGGGTGTCGCGCTGACCGGGTCTGACACCTCGTCGAATGCCTTGTTCGGCAGCCTGCAGACCATCACCGCGCGGCGGCTGGTCGCGACTGATATCCTGCCGCTCACCGACCACCAGGCCATGCTGCTGATGGCCGCCGCCAACAGCAGCGGCGGCGTTATGGGCAAGATGATCGATGCGCAGAGCATCGTCGTGGCGGCGGTCGCGACCGAACAGCATAACCAGGAAGGAGCCATTCTGCGGTTCGTGTTCTGGCACAGCGTTGCGCTGGCGGTACTGATGGGCCTGCTCGTGATGGTCCAGGCGTATTTCGGCCAGTGGATGATCCCGGGCCCAATGCCACGCTAACTAACCGACGCGTATGACGTGCCCCGCGGCATGCGACTCGTAGCAGGCGTCGACCAGCCGCACGGTCCGGAGGTAGTCCCGTCCTTCGCTTTCGCACGGCTGGCCTGTGACCAGACACTCGATGCAGTGGGCCTGCGTCGCGTACACGCTGTCTCCTTTGTAACCCGTTGTCGGTGGTTCAAACGGGAGCCGTGTTTCCGGCCCGCCTGGCTCGCGCAACAGCAGCTGACCGTCCGCCGTCATCCGCAGCGTCGCCCGGTCTCCTTCGATCCACAGTTCGCCCATCGCAGCCGCCGAGGGATGGGGCCCTGTCAGCCGATTGGCATCCACAACGCCGCACGAACCGTTGGCAAACGACACCACGATATGAGATTGGTCCTCGCCGGCGATGGCCTCGTTCACGCGCTGGTTCCGGCAGGACACGGTCTGGATTTCACCAAACAGGAAGCGGAAGGTATCGAGCAGGTGCACGAGCGTCTCGTAGACCAGCAGCCGGGGCATGGTGCGGAAGTAGGGCTGGGCGGCATAGGGTTCGGAGCCACGCCCGTCTCCGGTCCGCCAGAAGAAGGTGGCCTGCACCACGCGTCCGCACCGATCCTCGTCGAGCAATCGCCGGATCGCACGGTACCACGCTTGCCAGCGCCAGTTTTCGTGGATCAGCAGCCGCACTCCGGCCCGTTCGCACGCTTCGCACATTGCCAGGCAGTCGTCCCATGTGGGTGCCATGGGTTTCTGGCAGATGACGTGGGCGCCGCGTTGCGCGGCTATCCGCACCAGTTCCAGGTGCGATTCCGGACGTGTGACGATGTCGACAAACTGAGGGCGTTCGGCGTCGAACATCGCCTCCAGACTCTCGTAGGCGCGTGGCAGGTCGTAGCGGCCGGTGAGCTCCCGTGCTCGGCCCGGCACCGCATCGACGACGGCCGTCATCAAGGCCGGATGCCGCGGGGCCAGGTTCCACCGCTGCCACGCCTCGGCATGGAACTGCGCGAAGTATCCTGCCCCGATCATCGCCCCATATAACGTACTCATGATACCTCCGTGAGGCCGTGCCGAGGCCGGATCGGAACCCACAACACCACGGCGAGGATGTTCAGCGCCGCGCCGACGTAGAAAAACAGTTCGACACCCGCCCAGGCCGTCAGATAGGGAAATGCAATGCCGGTCAGCGCCGAGCCCAGGTTGCCAGCCATGTTCATAGTCCCTGAAACCGCGCCGGCGTGTCGGCCGCCAACATCGATGCAGACGGACCAGGACGGCGAGATCGTCATATCGGCGCCGAAGATGGCGAGCGCCAACCAGGCAATCGCGCCGCCGGCGGTTTCCTGCCCCACGCTGCCCAGCAGCCCGGTCGCCGCCATCGCAAAACCGGCCATCGCGGGCAAGCGTCGCGACAGGCTCCGGTGTCCGGCGCCGTAGAGCCGGTCGATGACGAACCCGGACACGATGTTCCCCAGCGCCCCGGCCAGCAGCGGTACCATCGACAGGAATCCGGCGTCCACGGCGTCTAACCTGTAGGTGTTCTTGACGTGGGGATAAAGCCAGGTCAGGCAAAAGAAGAACGTGAAGTTACTGCAGAAGTACTGTAAGAGTAGGCACCAGAAGCTGGCACGCCACAGCAGTCCGGTCCAGGACGACGAGGGTTGCTCCGTCGCTGCGTCCCCCTGCGATTGACGGTGCGTCAGGATGTACTGCAGTTCGCGGGGATCCATTCGCCGCATGTGGCTCGGATCGTCGCGGAACCAGACCAGCCACGCGCAGGCCCAGACCACGCCGATGACCATCAGCAGGACGAAAGCTCCCTGCCAGTCCAGCCAGGCGAACAAGGCGGGCAACAACGGCAACGTCACAGCCGCCCCGATCCGTGCGCCCGAGAAGTTGATTCCCTTGATCAGGCCTCGTTCCTGGACAGGAATCCAGGCGTAAACGCCCCGCGCGATGGCGGGAAATGCACCTGCCTCGCCGGCCCCGAACAGAAAGCGAACGGTCAACAGAACGCCGTAGTTCCAGGCCAGCGCGGTCAACCCGGTAAAGACGGACCAGAAGATTACGACGCCGGCCAGAACCCGTCGCGCCCCCCACCGGTCCGCCAGGATGCCAGCGGGCGTCTGACAGAGTGCATAGCCGAACGCAAAGGCCGACAGCACCCAGCCCCATTGCGTTTCCTCCAGCCCCAGGTGCCGGCTGATCGGTTCCTTGGCAGTGGAAATGCAGACGCGATCCACGTAGAGCAGCACGGAGACAGAGAAAGTCGCCGCCACCAGAAGGAATCGCTGAGGCATGAGCATCCCACAGTTTCAGTAAGGGCTCCTGGCCCACCACTTCCCCAGTGTGCCACGACGCTCCGCCGTCGTGGATCCTCAAAATACTCCGTCGAAACCGGGCAATCCCGACGTGAACCTCCCCCGACGATCCCCGAATTCTCTGCGGCCATCTGCGTTATCTGCGTTTCGCTACTTACGCCTGAGATAACGAGCCTCCTTAAGCAACAGCAACATGTTCCACGGCGCCGCTCGAAGCGGCTGGGGGCACCAGGGACACGTCCGCGGGAGCAAATCCTACCCTTACTCGGAACCGCGCAACAACGGCCTCTTCTCATACTCAGATGGGATGGAAACGACCGGTTCAAACACCCGTGCGTCGCTCCGACGGTGCCCTACGATGCGCACATAACCTATGTTCTGGCCGGCGTCCGTCTCTAAGGCCCGTAATTCCGTCGTGTTGTCGGGAGCGATTACGCGGAGTGAGTCTAGCCAGAACCGCCAACCATCCGGCAACGTGTCGGCTACCTTGATGTCGACGAGACCTGTCTGGGCCCAATGACGCCGCCACCATTCTGCCGAATGCAAACACCATAGCTGATCCTGACTCCACCATTGGCTTAGGTGAGTCGGAATTCCTTCGTTCAGTTCACGTGTCAGCCCGGATAAGGCGATCCCGATCTGTCCACCCGGCTTCAGGAACCAGGCAAGCGAGGGAAGGAAGAGGTCGTCCGTGCCGAAGTACATGAACGAGTCGATGGACACTATCGCGTCGAAAAACTCGGCCGCAAACGGCAGCGATTTGGCGTCAGTGCGAAGGGGAAAGACGCCATCGTCCACACCCGCGTCCCGTATCCGCCGCAGGTTCTCGGAAGGACTAAACCAGAGGTCCGCGGCCCATACCTGGACACCGAACTCGCGTCGGAGGAAGATCGATGACATGGCCTTGCCGCAACCCAGGTCCAGCAGTCGCATACCTGGTCGCAGCTCGAGTTCCTCACACAACCACTCGGTTAACCAAAGTGCATTGGACGCGCTGCCCATGCCCGCCGTAATCCAATCCGGATGATAACGCGAACTCCGTGCAAACCGGTCGGATCGCAAGGGTTCTCGAGTATCCATCACAATCTTCCCTTGAGCATAACGAGACAACCGTCGAGCAATTGAGACGCGTTGTTTCTCCGGGCCGCAGTATGGTGCGAATGTCGAAGGTTTCCGTCCATTCCACGTAGGTGTCGGAATCGTCCTCTTGAGAGACCGCGATTCCAAGACAGATCCTTACGGCCAATTGCCCGCGCCGGCTTTATCGCGTAAGCAGAAATCGTTGCGCGCGTTGGCCCATGATGTCGCCGAGGTAGAGATTCCCATCTTTGTCGATGTCCATACCGTGGACCCAGGACAGTTCTCCAGGCCTGGCAGCTTCATTCGGCTCGTGCGGACCTTGAGGGAAGTGCCACCATGCGAGTACACGCCCGGTGGTGTCAAATTTCATCACGATCTGATCCTTGGGTGGAATTCCCATCTGCACGTCTGCTGTGCGCCATTGCGATGGCGACGCACCACAGACGTAGACTTCATCCTTGGCCGTCACGCGCACCGTCCAAGGCTGGCAGAGGTTGGTCCATTGAGACACCAATTCGCCCGCTTCTGTGAAGACCTGTACGCGCGAATTGTTGCGATCGGCAACGTATAACCGTCCCTTCGAATCGCGAGCGATCGCATGCGGCAGGCTGAGTTGTCCAGGACCGGTTCCCAGTTCGCCGAACGTGCGGATGATTTCACCTTTGGCGTTTGCGACGACGACTCGGTTGTTGCGATAGCCGTCGGAAATGAAGATATCGCCGGACGGCGTTTCGACCATGTCCGTTGGCATCTTCATTCGTCGCATGTCGTTCCCTGGTTCACCGGGGATGCCGATTGTCAGCAGCTTCTCGCCACTGCGCGTGAATTTGTAGACCGCGTGGGCGTGTGAATCGGCGATCCATACGTCTCCGTGTACACCGAAGCGAATCTGATGCGGACTGGCGAAGTAGCCCTGTCCCCACTGGGTCACCAGCTCGCCGCCGGCGTTGTAAACCTGCACAGGCATTTCGCCGCGGTTCAGTGTCCAGATCAGCCCCGTTTCGTCGATGGCAATGCCTGGCATCGCCTTCCAAGGATAGGCCGACGTCGCTGTTGGCCAGGCAGCATCGACCTTATATCCCCAAGTGACGTTGTCTCGCGGATAATCAACGGGAGGTGGGGTTTCGATCTTCTGCTGCCCCATGGCAGGCGGTGCGACAAGGACTACCGAGAGTGTGAAATAGTTTACCAGTTGTACAAGCCGCTTCAGGTTGCCATCCATTGGATCACTGCCATTCTGGGTGAAGGTTTAATGGCGCTGGTATAAGGAGCGAATGCTGATTGCTCAGACACGCCGTACTGGTACTTGCTGGCTGGCGCCTCCCAGTTGTTTAACCGCCGAACCGGACCCTGGCGAGGTAGATGGCAGCCTTTCCTTCGTGCGACGAATAGTAGCTGACCCACAGCAGGTTTTCGTGCCAGACAAGCCCCGCGTAACTGCTGTCTCCCCCGGAAGGCAGCGTGAGGAACTCTCTCGCCTTGCCGGCGGCCGGATCGAGCCAGCAGAGTGCCGTGCGGACATTCTCTTCACGCGTTTCCTTGCCGTAAATCCGTACCGCAGCCACCCACCGCCTGTCCGGGATTTGTATGAAATTCGGACCACCGATTTCCATATCGAGGCTGCGCCAAGTCCATTCGGAATAGGGAGGACGGGCCGTCCCCAGATGCGCGAAATGGGTTGTCCCACCAGGAACGCGACTCAACCGAATCAGGCACAGGGCAGTGTCATCCTCCGTGAATCGAATGGTGCCTTCGCTGGGACCGGGGTTATGGGGAAAAAACTCGTCGTCGCGCTTGAGGACGTGGAAGTGTCGGCCATCCTCGCTCACATACAGACGTGGCACGCGCTCCGTTGGGACTCGCCCCACGCCATACGCCTTGCCCTTGTGCCAAGTGGCTCGCCATAGCCAGTATTGATGCTCACCAACGAGCACCGGCTTGGACCATTTCTGCCCATCCCGCGAAAACCAGACCAGAGATTGCATGTCCTGGCGGTCGTTGTAATAAAGGCCTGCCAGCAGAGTCAGTTGTCCGTCCGGATCCACGTACACCTTCGGATCGCGCAAGTCCATCGATGCGCCACGCGGCGGGACTGCGGGCCTGAGTTCAACCAGTTCGCTGAGACTTAACCGGATGAGCGATGCGGACTGCCAGTGGTCGCCGTCCACCGACGTGATCACCCTTATCACTCCCCCGTCTCCGCCATGCGCATCGGCCTCGCGAAAGGTGCAAAACCAGCGGTTCCGGTAACGCACCAGGTCGGTAAAGGCGCTATGTGGCGCCTGGTCCCATATTTTCCGGACCACGACGAGACTCGGCGCTTCTTCCGCCCGCATCATGCTGCGGGAACACAGCAGGCACAGAAAGAATTTGCACAAAGTTTGGCGACAGACGAATCGGTTGCCCGTAAGGTCAATGGGGTTCGCGTTCAAGACAATTCCCCGTGTTGCTGACAGCGTAGTCGCCGCGATTCGTCGCTGGGATGTTCTTCGAGCCATCATTTCGTTGGTCTCATTGATGAATTGGCTTCTATTCGGCGAAAATGCCAAATTCCATTCCCCTCGCCCACCCAGCTCGGTTCGTACGGAGACTCGCTTCCACATCCGATGAAGCGCCGTAACACACCTTCCCATCGATCCTTCGCGTCCTTC
>JBFWYF010000241.1:0-8989 GCA_050186685.1 Pirellulaceae bacterium | reverse complement strand
ACGATTCGCAGATTGCCCAGGGACTTCATCGGCTCGAGTCCGCGGTCGTCGACGTTGCAACCGATAAGGTTCAGCACCCGCAGTTTCGCATTGGATTTCAGGTGGTGGATGCCGGCCGAAGTGACCCGTGTCTTCGTCACGGACAGCACCTCGAGGACCGAAAGCGGTCGGAGGTGTTCCAGATCAGCGTCCGCGATGGCACAATCGCCCAGGTTCAAGACGAGCAGGCGGGGCATCGCGGCGAGGTTCACCAGCGATCCACCCGTGATCCGTGTCTTCTGCAGGGCGAGGATCTCGAGCTGGTTCAAACCGCGGAGCAATGCCAATCCGGCATCGGTGATGCCTGTTTCGTTCAGGTACAGTTCCTGCAGCGTCTTGAGTGATGCCAGATGCGCGATTCCCTGATCGGTTATCCGGTTGCCGCTGAGGTCGAGGGATACAAGCTGATGCAGCCCTTGGAAGTGGACCAGGTCCCCGTCCGCTAACCTGGCCTCGGACGCATCAGCGGAGTGGACGTTGCCCTGTTCGTTTTTCTCGAGCTTTACAGCGTGTTTTTCCAGGGCAGCCACCGCGGCCGGATCATCGGGCTGACGCGAGATCGCCACGGGCGCCGCTGCCTCGGCGGGCAGCGTTTCGAGCCGTGCATTGGCGCGGCGCAGCCAGGTCAGTCGCGCAACTCCGTCGACGTCGACGATGCCGCCGATCCAGTCCGACTGGACGTCGGTAACGTGCATTTTGGCGCCCTTCTTCACGACGGACGCGCCTGGATTCGACTTTCCCGGCGAACGAGAGAGGGGCTCGTCCTGTTGGACAACCACGACGTCGCCCACATAGACGGCCTCGCGCGCGGGTGCCTGGGCGACGGCGAGTTCGGGCGCCGCGACGCACAGAACCCACACGGCGGTCAGCGCCCAGACCCGTCGTGTTAAGCGAGACGGCTGATCATTCGACATGAACCGGTCCTTATGAGTCGCAGGAACGCACAGGGGCGATGCGTGCAGTCTCCACAGAAAATGATCGTACACGGCACTGGTCGACCTGCAACGGGAGACGACATAAACTGGGAGCCCGACCGGGGGTCTGGCACCCCGCGGCTGCGCTGCCGCGGCGTGCGAGGAAGCTCCGGCATGACCCGACAATGTCCGCCGTCCGCCGAGGGCGGCGTCTGCTCCGAAGCTCCCAGGTTTATTGAGGAGGTAGGATGGCGGTCCGATTCGCGTTCGCCGGTTTTCGGCACCCTCACCTGTTTGACATGTACGATCGCTGCCGGAAACATGCCGCGATCGAAGTGGTGGCCAGCTGCGAGGAAGACGCGGCCACTCGTGCCCAACTGCAGCGGGATCAGCGCGCCGATATCACACACACGTCGTTTGATCGCATGCTCGCCGAGGTGGATTGTGATGTCATCGCCGTCGGCGACTACTACGAACGCCGTGGCCCGCTGATACTCGCGGCGTTGGAAGCCGGCCGGCACGTCATTACCGACAAGCCCCCGTGCATTCGCCTGGAAGAGCTTGACCGAATCGAACAACTCGTTCAGGCCCGTCAGCGCGTCGTCGGCTGCATGCTCGACATGCGAGATCTGCCGGTCTACTTGGGGCTGCGCGATGCCATCCGCGAGAACCGGATCGGGAAGATCCAGGCGGTCAGTTTCGAGGGGCAACATCCTTTGATGTACGGCCGCCGCCCCGCGTGGTACTTCGAACCGGGCAAGCACGGAGGTGTCTTCAACGACATTGCGATTCACGCGCTCGATTTTCTTCCCTGGGCGACGGGGTTGGCCATCGAGAGCATTACCGCGGCGCGCGGCTGGAATGCGACGGTGCCGCAGCATCCCGAATTCCAGCAGTGCGGCCAGGCTCTGCTGGTCCTGCAAGGGGGAGCGGGCGTCACGTGCGATGTCTCGTACCTGACCCCCGACTCGTTCGCCTACAAGTTCCCGCACTACTGGCGTTTCACGTTCTGGGGGAGCGACGGCGTACTCGAGGCGGCCGTCAATTCTCCGCACGTGACCCTGTTCCGTAACGGCGACACCGCGCCGCAGGAATTGCCGCTGCCTCCGGGACGCCCGGGCGCCTACCTCGATTCTTTTCTGCAAGAGATCCAGGGCAAGCGTCAGGATCTGCATTTGAGCTCGAGCGACGGGTTGCGTGCCGCGCGGCTTGCCCTGTTGCTGCAGCAAGCGGCCGATCAACAGCAGCATCGTGTCGCCGTCCATTCTCACTCTCCGTAATCCACGTCCCGAAATGGAATCATCATGCCCACGATTCAACAGCTGTTTGACCTATCCGGCCGCGTCGCGCTGATCACTGGCGCGGGCGGCTATCTCGGCACGGCATTGGCCACTGCTCTGGCGGAAGCAGGCGCTCAGGTCGTCTGCGCCAGTCGCGACCGGGGCCGCGCGGAGGCCGCCGCCAGGGCCCTGCCGGCCAGCTCCGGAGCCGCTCACTTCGGCGTCCCCCTCGACCACATGCAGCCCACAGCGCTCGAGGACGGTTTCCAGGAAGCGCTCCGCCTCGCCGGCCGGATCGATATCCTCGTGAACAATGGTCACGAAGCGCTCGGCGACGACTGGACGACCGTCACCTACGAGCAATTCGCCCACCACATGAGTAACGCCGCCGGCTACTTCCAGCTCGCTCGGCTCGTCCACCACCAGGCCGTGGTCCGGCAAAGTACGGCCAGCGTCGTCCTCATCGGGTCGATGTACGGAGTCGTCGGCTCGTATCCGGACGCCTACGAGTCGGTCTGCCCGGCCAGCCCCGTCGCCTATCATGCGCTGAAGGGAGGAATTGTGCACATGACCCGGCACCTGGCAGTTTACTGGGCGAAAGACCGGGTGCGCGTCAACTGCCTTTCACCGGGCCCCTTCCCCAATCCGGACAAGGTCTCGACGCAGCTCGTAAAGCGACTCGAACAAAAGTCGCCAGCCGGACGCATGGGGCTGCCGCACGAGTTGAAGGGGGCGGTCGTGTTTCTGGCCAGTGATGCCAGTTCCTACGTCACTGGCCAGAATCTGCAGGTCGATGGCGGCTGGACGGCATGGTAGTGGGGAGTGGGTGCCGCCGAGAGCGGTCCGCCGGCCCCCCGGCGGCTCCGCGCCCTCCTGCCACCTCCGTCACTCCCTGTTTCCTCACCGAGCGGGTCACTCGGATGTCTCCACCAGGATCTGCTGAAAGAGCTGCTCCATCGAGCGAGCCAGTCGGGCCGTGTCACACGCCGAGGATCGTGCCAACTCCGCTCGAGCCACTTCACGATGGGCGGCCAGCCGCTCCGGTGCTTCGGGAGACAGCGCCCAGTGCACCGCTCGCTCGACGTAGCTCGCCGCGTCCGGGGCCACCCAGCTGCCCCATGGTGTGGCACGAATCAACGTCTGGCTGGTACGCCCAGCCCAGCGGTCGCCAGCCAAGGCAAGCACCGGTACGCCCTGCCAGAGTGCCTCCATCGTCGTCGTGCCGCCGTTGTAAGGGAATGCATCCAGCGCGATATCAATCTGGTCGTAGTACCCCAGGTACTCGAGGTGCGGTGCCGGTCCATGCAGCAGCAATTGCTCCGCCAGCACGCCTCGGCGAGAAAACTGGTCCTGGACATACGCCCGGTTTTGAACCGATTTCAGTGCTGTGTTGGCCAGCAACAAGCGGGACGACGGCGCCTCGCGCAGTATCGCCGCCCAAGCGTCTAATACCGGTCCCGTGATCTTGTACTGTGCAACCAGGCTGCCAAAAGTAATCCGGCGCGTCGCGAGGCAGGGAGGAGCGACGACCGGCGGCACGGGATGCTGCACGTCAAATGTGAGGTAGCTGAGCGGGAGGCGCAAGACGCGTTCACTGAACCACACTTCTTCGCCGGCCGGAATGACCTCGTCGTCGCCGATGATGTACTGCAGGCCCGGCAGCCCGGTCGTCGCGTAAGCGTTGAACCAGGTCACCTGGACAGCCGAACCGCGATGGGCGAACAGCGCGAGTCGCTCCGGAGCGCTGTAGGCGTTCAAATCCAGCAGAATGTCGATGCCCAGGTCCGCGACCCGCTCCGCCAGCTGGCGGCAGCGCAGGCCGGCCGTGTCGTGCACTCGGTCCGCGGGATCCGGCCGATAACCGGGCATTCCCGCCTGCGGCGAACTGTCGCGAAACAGGTGCACTGCCACCTGGCTGCGGTCGTGCTGATTGATCAGGCCCCACACAGGCTTCATGTAGTTGGCCGCGTGGAAAAAGGCCGAGACGTAGCCGACCCGCAATGGCCCGGGCAGCCGCTTGCGCCGACCGCGGCGCGGCCCTCGCGCCGTCGACTGCTGAAGCTGCTGCCCCAGTTCGCGCCGCACGGCCAGGATTTGCGACGGCGTCGCCGAGGGGCAGTTGGGAATCAGCGTCGCCAGATTCAGTCGCGGCGTCAACTCGTCGCTCAGCACCGCCGCTTGCTGGGCGCACTCCAGCGCCTGGTCCAGGTCGCCCAGATAGTACCAGGCCTTCGACAGATTGTTGTGCGTTTCCGCATTCGCCGGCGCCAGCTCCCGGCTGTGGCCGTAGGCCACCACCGCCTGGGCGAATTCTCCCACCTGCGACAAGGCGTTCCCCGTCTCACGCCAGATGTCCGCATCAGCCACGCCCGTCCCGATCAAATCGTCGTAAGCCTGCAGGGCCGCCAGCAACTTGCCGGACTGCTGAAACGCCCGAGCCTGCGCGAGCAACTCGGCCCTCTTCCCGGCCGCCGCTTTGGCCGACGGCATGTGATCGGTCATGGCCACGGTACTCCTGCTCGGTTTCCAACCACTTTGTGACAGAACAGCTTCGCCTTAGAACAGCTCGATGTGGCGGCCCACTCCGGACGCCTCCGCAAGTTCGATCAGCTTGGCACCGACCGCAACATCCTCGATGGCCATGCCCACGGACTTGAACACGATCGTCCCCCGATCCGCGGAAGGTGGCAGCGATTTGGCCCCGATCAGCAGCTCGCCCAGTTCCAGGGCCGAATGCCAGTCGAACCGACCTGCGGCGGCCGCGGCGGCCAGGTCCCCGGCCTCTCGCTGGCAGCCCACGATACGGTCGCACACGACGGCTTGGGCGCGAGCGACCGTCTCCACGTCAATCTCCGACTTGTTTAACCAGTTGGAGCCGATGGCACACACCAGCGCCTGGTCTGCCAGCCACCGGCCGTCGAACACCGGCGTCCGGCTGGTGGTCGCCGTCACGACGAGCGACAACCCCGCGACCGCCTGACGAGGATGGTCCGCCGGTTCGACCGCCACGGCGAGCCTGGTCGCCATTTCGGATGCAAATTGGCGGCGGCGTTGATCATCTCGGCTATAGACCACGATCCGACGCAGCGCCCGCACGTTCGCGATCGCCTCGAGCTGGCTGCTCGCTTGCCAACCGCAGCCAAAGAGGCCCACTTCGTCGAGCGTTGGGGCCGACAGTTGCTTGACGGCAATTCCCGTCACCGCCCCGGTGCGTATCTGGCCCAGTCGGTCCGCCTCGATCAGCGCTCGAAGTTGACCGTCCGCAGCGCGGTACAAGCCGACCAAAAAACGAGCCCCTGCCGCCGTGGTGGTGTACTGCTTCCACCCTACGTACCCCAGGTATTCGGCCGCGGCGCTCATGGAGTGCAGAATTATTCCGGGCGCTTTCACACGTACGCGCGGCGCGTCGTCGGCCTGCGAACGTGCGAGGTGCTGCAATGCGGATTCGACCGCGGTGAGTGCGATTGGCATCGTGAGCAGTCGCTGGACGTCCGCTTCGGTCAGTAACAGAACCGACATGATCTCTCCTTCGCTTCGCGGCCCGCACCCCGGGGGTAGGCGCAGCCTAGGCCCACGACGCTCGGCCGTCCAGGAGTAGTTCCATTCGCGCCTCCTGGAGCTCCTCTCGCCAGAGAGGGGCGGGACGGGAACACGATTCGCCGAACCCCCACGTGCTGGCGAACGTAGCAATGCTCCTACGCTCCTACGCTCCTACGCTCCTACGCTCCTACGCTCTGGCGAGCGTGGCTACGGGCCGTTCCGCGCCTCTCACCGCTCGGGCGGAGCGGGCCACTCTCAGCCGGCCGGCCGGCCGCCCTGCAGCGACGCAGTTCGATTGACGGTGCGACGTCGACACGAGTAAGGTAGTGCGGATTGTCCCGCGTAATTCGAATCGGAACCGTCTATGCCGCCTCAATCTTCCGTTACAACTCGGCCATGGTTTTGCCTGGCGTGGGCAGCATGCCTGATTGCGGTGGGCTGCCAGCCGTCGGGTACGCCCCAGCCGTCGACGCAAGGTGAGACGCCTGATGTTCAGCCCCCTTTGCGCGTATTGGTCATCGAAGATCCCGAAATGGCCCGTGCGCTCGACCGGCAGTGGACCGCCGTGGGAGGCGGCCCCTTGCAGATTCGCCAGGTGGGACGCGACGAGTTCCTGTCGCAGGAGCAGCGTCGGCTGGCCAGCGACATCGTGGTGTTTCCTTCGCCCTTGCTGGGCGAGTTGGCCGGCCGGGATTGGCTGCAACCGCTCGACGAACAGCAATTGAGCGATCCGCGATGGCAGCGTCAGGACGTGTGGCCACTGACGCGTTTGCAGGAGACACGATGGGGGCGATCGACCGTGGCCGTGCCGCTCGGCTCGCCGACCTTTGTCCTGATGTACCGAACCGATGTGTTCGCGAAACTCGGACTGAAGCCGCCGGTAAGCTGGACGGAATACGCCGAAACCGCCCAGCGGCTATCGGAACCGTCGGTGCGTGAGCACTGGGCGGGGGAGGCGGGGGCCGAGTGGAGTGGAATCTGCGAGCCGCTGGCCAGCGGCTGGGCGGCTGAATGGCTGCTCGCCCGCGCAGCGCCCTATGCCCGCCATCACAGCCAGTTTTCGACGCTGTTCGACATCAGCAACATGCGGCCGTTGATTGATGGGCCACCATTTGTTCGCGCCTTGGACGAGCTGGTCGCGTGCGCGAAGCTCGGCGCAGCGAGCGGTGAACTGGACCCGGGTGCCGTCCGCCAGCGGTTCCTGTCGGGCCGCTGTGCGCTGGCCGTATCTTGGCTGACGACGCCGGCCGGCGCCGGATCAGCGGCCCAACCGGCCGTGCAGCATCTAGCCTTCGCTCCGCTTCCCGGCGCGGTCGAAGCGTACAACTTTCGCACGGAAGCGTGGGAACCCCGATTGAACGACGCCAGCCCGCGCGTACCCGTGATCGGAGCGACGGGGCGGCTGGCCGCCGTAACGCGAGAATGCCGAAATCCCGCCGCCGCGCTCGTGCTGGTCTCGTTCATGTCGGCACCGGAATCCAGCGCTCAGGTGGCTGCGACCAGCCACCACACGACAATGTTCCGGGACAGCCACGTCGCCATGCCGGGCACCTGGGTGCAGCCGCTGGGTGACACGGACGCCGTGCGCGCGTATGCCGAGACGTTGCAGACTCTCTACGCGGAACCGACCTGCTTGATCACGCTCCGGATACCGGGCCGGTGGCGTTACCTGCAGGCGCTGGACGAAGCCGTTCGGACGTGTATCCGCTCAGACACCGAGCCGCGGACCGCTCTGGCTGAAGTGGCAGCGGCGTGGAATCAGATCACCGAGGAATTGGGCCGGGATGCCCAGCGCAAAGCTTACGTCGCGAGCATCGGCCTCGAGTAACGCCGTGCTCGCACATGGTTCTCCAGTCCTTTCTTCCGCGAGGTATCCGGATGATCAACAGGCGGACTTGTTCGATGACGTTGGCCATCGCGTTGGCCTGCGTAATCGCGGTACCGGGCCAGCAACCATCGCGACCCAACGTGCTGTTCTTGTTCGCCGATGATCAACGAGCGGACACGATCGGCGCCTGGGGGAACCCTCACATCCAGACGCCTAACCTGGATCGGCTCGCCCAGCGTGGCATGAGCTTTCGCAACCATTATTGCTTCGGCTCGAACAGCGGAGCGGTGTGCGTCCCGAGCCGCGCGATGTTGATGAGCGGGCGCACCTGGTTCGATGTTCCGGCGGACTTGAGCGGCGCGCGGCTGTTGCCGGAGGTGTTGCGGGAACACGGCTACGAGGTGTTTGCCACCGGCAAATGGCACAACGGACAGGCCTCTTTTGTGCGAGCGTTTGGCCGAGGGCGATCCGTCTTCTTCGGGGGCATGAACGACCACACCCAGGTTCAGATCGCAGATGTCGAGGGGGGGCAGGTGACAGGCCCGCGCACTGCCGAAAAGTTCTCGAGCGAACAATTCGCGGACGAGGCCGTCCAATTCCTGAAGACCAGGCGAGGCTCTGAACCGTTTTTTTGCTACGTTGCCTTCACCGCTCCTCATGATCCGCGCAATCCGCCTCCGGAATACCGCGAACAATACTATCGGAATCCACCGCCGCTCCCCGAGAATTTTCTGCCGCAGCACCCTTTCGACAACGGCTTTGCCCGAAACGTGCGCGACGAAAACCTGGCCGGCTATCCGCGCACCCGGGAAGTCATCCGCCAGCAATTATGCGAATACTACGGCCTGATTACGCACCTGGACGAACAGGTGGGACGCGTGCTCGAGGCGCTGCAGCAATCAGGCCAGGCCGACAGCACGCTCGTAGTCTATACCGCCGACCACGGTCTCGCCTTGGGCAGCCATGGTCTGCTGGGCAAGCAGAGCGTGTACGAGCACAGCATGAAGTCGCCAATGATTATTGCCGGCCCGGGTGTCCCGGCCGGCGGGACCTCGAAGGCTTTCACCTATCTGCTTGATCTTTTTCCGACGATTTGCAGCGCGGCGGGAATTGCTGTTCCCGCGAATCTTGCCGGCAAAAGCCTGCAACCGTTGTGGCAGGGACAGGAATCGCAAATACGGGATTCCGTGTTTCTTCCCTACACCAAGGTCATGCGGGCCGTGCGCGACGAACGATGGAAGCTGATCTGCTACCCCCAGATCAATCACCGCCAGCTCTTCGATCTGGCCAGCGACCCTCACGAAATGCGCAATCTGGCGGAAGAGCCCGCGCATGCCCCGCAAATCGATCGGCTGACGAAGCTCATGCAGCGGTGGCAGTCCCAGGTC
>JBFWYF010000240.1:0-9020 GCA_050186685.1 Pirellulaceae bacterium | reverse complement strand
ATGGCCGTCTGGTCCATCACCCGCAGGCGCTTCTCCAGAACCGTGTTATACTCGAGCTCGGGAAACAGCACGGCATGCGGATTCTTCTCCGGGTCGTCACTGTAGACACCATCAACCCGGGTCGCTTTCAGAACGGCATTGGCCTCCAGCTCGAGCGCTCGCAGCGCGGCGGCCGTGTCCGTGGTGACAAAAGGTCCGCCGGTGCCCGCGGCCAGAATAATGATTCGCTTCTTCTCCAGGTGGCGGCGACCACGCCGGCGGATATAGGGCTCGGCTACCCCGTCCATGCGAATCGCCGTCATGAGCCGCGTCTGACAGCCGAGCGATTCGAGTGCATCCTGCAGCGCCAATCCATTGATGACTGTAGCCAACATGCCCATGTAATGTGCCGTGGCTTCCTGGATCCCCGCGCTGCTCGCCTTGAACTGTCCCCCTCGCAGGATGTTTCCGCCACCGATCACGATGGCGATCTCCGAACCCAGCTTTTGGGCCTGGTAGATCTGGCGAGCGATCTGCAGCACTTCCTCCATGCTGATGCCGCGCTCGCCAGCATGCGCGAAGCTCTCGCCCGACAACTTCAACACGACACGACGAAAGGGACGGTCCGTCTCCACCACTCCGTCACCTCCTCGCTACTTGCCTAATTCCCAGTGCACAAAGTCCTGTATGTCCATCTTGTGCTGCTGAGCATACTTGCCGACCGACATCGAATCGTCCTTGACGAAGGGCTGTTCGAGCAGCACCTTCTCGGCATAGAAATTACGCAGCCGTCCCTCGACCATCTTGTCGACGATATTGGCCGGCTTGCCTTCCTTCAGAGCCGCTTCGCGAAGAATCGAACGTTCGTTCTCGACTTCCGACGCGGGCAGCTGGTCCGTCCTTAAACACGACGGACGCATAGCCGCGATGTGCATGCACACATCCTTAGCCGCTTCATCCGTCCCTCCCTTGACCAGCAGCAACACCCCGGAAATGGTACCCGAATTATGGCTGTATCCGCCGCAGGTGCCACTGAACCGCTGAATGCGGCCCACATTGAACACCTCGCGAATCCGATTCATCAGCTCATCCCGCTGATCACGCAACTTCTTACCCTTCTGGCTGGGCGAAGGTTGATCCAACAACTCCTCGGCCGTAGCCGCACCCGGGCCGGTCGCGAGCTGCTGGGCCAGGTCGTTCGCCAGCTGCACGAACTCGCCGTTCTTCGCCACCGGATCGCTCTCGCACTTCAACTCGACGATCCCACCCATGGGTTTGTCGAGCCCGGCATAGATACCGAATCGGCCGAACGACGTGTCACGGTCCGAACGCCCACCCATGACTTTCAGACCACGTTCCCGGAGCCAGCGTACCGCCGCCTCTTTATCGCCGTTGCACTCCGTCAAGGCCTTCTTGCAGTCCATCAACGGCAAGCCCGTCTCCTGACGGAACTTCTTGACAACCTCGGCAGTAATCTCCGCCATGATGATACTCCTCCCGCCCAAAATGATTCTGCTTTACAGTTCGCCTTCCTTGGCCGCACCTGCCAAGGCCATCTGATTCGCACCCGCGAGGTCTTGATCCTTCGCCTGCGCTCCGGATACCGCTTTGGCAGCGACAATGGCATCTGCCAACTGCCGAATAATGATTTCGATCGAACGGATTCCGTCGTCGTTGCCCGGAATCGGCAGGTCGACCAGATCGGGGTCGCAGTCCGTATCGATCAAGGCGACGGTGGTGATGCCCAACTTGCGCGCTTCGTGGATCGAGTTCTTTTCTTTCTTAGGATCCACAATCACCAGACATTCCGGCATCCGGTTCAAGAGCCGCAGACCGTTGAGGTTGCGGTACATCTTGCTGTATTCCCGGCCCAGCGCCGACTGCATTTTCTTCGAGTAGGTGGCCAACTCCGGTCCGCTGCGAATCGACTCCAGTTGTTCCAAACGCGACAGGCGAGAACGAATCGTGCGGAAATTCGTCAGCGTTCCACCCAGCCAGCGTTCGTTGGCGAACGGCATGCCGCACCGCAGCGATTCGCGCTCGATCGTCGCCGAAGCCTGCCGCTTCGTGCCCACGAACAGCACCAGGCTCCCTCCCGCCACCACCTGCTGCAGGTACTTCCTGGCGCGCAAGAGCCCTCGGACCGTTTCCCGAATATCGATTATGTGAATCAGATTCTTGCGGGCGTAGATGTAGGCCGCCATCTTCGGATTCCAGCGGCTCGCCCGGTGGCCAAAGTGCACCCCCGCTTCGATCAATTCCTGGACTAACGTGTTCGCCACAATCGCGTCTCCCATTCGGCCAGCGGAACATGCGGTATGGCACAGCCTACGCTGCGCCGTAAGTTGCACAGGCCCTTGGCCTTCGTCCGTGCGCCGACAAGAATAAGGTAACTTCGAGACCCCTAAGTGAATCCGCAACTTTATCGCTCGCTTCGTCGGCGGTCAATTGGGTTTCCCCCCGGCGCCGACCTGTCGTCGTTGCCGAAAAACATCGATTTACCACCCGCCTTCAGCCGAAAGAAGAACGGAAGCAGTGTTGGCTGGGACGAGTAAAACGTGGCAACAAGGATGAGCGACGTTGAAACCCGGTTGGCTAAGATTTGCGTACTTGAAGCACCTCTCCCATCCCGCCCAAGACCGGCCCCTGTACCGGCTTCTCGACGGCGGAAAAATCAAAACCATATCCGAGATCGGAATCGGCTGTGGCATACGCATGCGCAGAATGATGGAAATCGTCCTGCACCGTCACAGCCCCGAAGAGATCCGATACGCGGGATTTGACCTGTTCGAGTCCAGCGCACCGGGCCGCGCCTGCCTGACCCTCAAACAGGCACACCGCGAACTCGTCGCGCTCGGCCTCCACCCGCGACTCGTCCCCGGTGACCTCGCGTCGGGACTGCTCCGCACCGCCAACACGCTGCCCCAGACTGACCTGATCGTCATCAGCGGCATGGATCACGCGCTGCTCGAGTCCGCCTGGTTCTACTTTCCACGCATGCTTCACGAGAACTCGCTCGTCATGATCGAATCCGGCAATGTGCGGCCCGAATTCCAGGCCCTGAACCTGCAACAGGTCAAGGAGCTGGCACGCCGCTCCGCGTCCTCGGTCCGGCGAGCCGCCTAAGCGGGAATTGCGACGTATTCGCCCCACCACGTCCCGTCCAACTCCGCTAGCTTGCTATCTGGGTTTACGCCGTCCAAGATAGACGTATCTCACCAAGGCACAACGCCTTTCCGGACAAGACTTAAAGGCTTTTGACAGGCCCCCGCCCGTCCTCCACAGAAACTTGCCGATTGCGGGGGGGCTGAGCGTCGCGTTTCTGCGGCCGGACTGACCTTGCTGCATTGTTCCCCTTGCGGGACACTTCCCCCCCTGACTCTTTGGCTCTCTTGGGACGTCTGTCCTGCAAATCTCCTGTCGGCTGGGACTGTCAATGCTCGTTGGGCTGCTGACCGGCTGGTACCACACCTGGGGGCGGCACTCGCTGCGCCGACCGCGAGTGCTCCCGTCGCAGCGTAGTCCGCGGATGACCGGTGTCGGGTTGGGAGTGCTGGCCGCAGCCATCGGGCTGACGAGTATCAGCGGCTGCCACCACTTCAAAGCACCGACTCATTCCGCCGAGGCTTACGCAGCCGCGACGTTGCTGCCCAATCCGTTGCCCGTCGCCGCGATGGACCACGAATACCTGTGGCAGCAGGTCGTGGACACCATCGACGACTACTTCAAGATCGCCACAGAAGTACGCATGCGCACGGACGGGGGAATTGTCACGGACGGCCGCATCCATACCCATCCCGAGGTCGCCAGCAGCTACCTGGAACCCTGGCGCAAAGATTCCACGACGCGGTTCGAGCGAACGCACGCCACGCTGCAGTCCCTGCGAAAATATGCCGCCATCCGCGTGGCCCCGGCCGAACAGGGGTTCCTGATCGACGTGGCGGTCTACAAGGAACTGGAAGATGTGGCGCAACCCGAGCATTCGACGGTGTCGTCCGAGAACATCCGGTACGACGGTTCGCTCATTCGCAACAGTTTCAACACGAGCGTCGGTCCCCGCACGATCGGCTGGCTGCCGTTAGGGCGCGATATGTTCCTTGAGCAGCGGATTCTGGCCGAACTGAGCGGCCGGTTGGCTGAGGTTCCGGCCATGTCGCCACTGCCGGAGGTCGGAGTTCCTTAGCGGGCCCGCTCGGCCCGAGCGAATTCTAAAAAGCGTTGAGCGCGCACCAAGCCGCTAAACACGCCGGACCACTCACGACGGAGAAAGCTATTCTTTGCGGCCTGCACTCCCGGCCGCCAAGGCAATCCACCCGGCAATCATGGCAACCCCACCGATCGGGACGATGGCGCCCAGGATCTTGATGCCGCTCAGAACCAGCATATACAGGCACCCGCTGAAAATGGCCACGCCCAGCAAGAACAGCCAGGCGGCCCAGCGCAGCGCCTGGGACGGATTGAACCGGCTGAGAATGCCCGCCGCCAGGAGCCCTAGCGCATGATACATCTGGTAGCGCACCGCCACGTCCCAGTTATCCAGCCGGCGTTCCCGTTCAGCCGGCGCGAGCTCGGCACCCAGTGCATCGCTCAGCCCATGCGCTCCGAACGCGCCCAGGCCCACGCCGGCGGCGGCGAGCAAAGCTCCGATGATCACCATGCGGTGTGCACTCAAGACGCTTCTCCATAAGGGATGCCCCCGGCGGCTATGACCCGGCGGCGGTCGCCAACGCCGGGGCGGCGGCCGGGGGCGGTGTGATGATCCATATGTTCCGGAATGTAACCGGATTGTGGTGATCCTGGAGCAGAATGGGCAGCGACTCAGGCCCTTCCACCTTGCCTCCACCTGTCTTCCCCGTCAAGTGATAGTTCCTATGGATGATCTCGCCGTTGTGAAACACGGTGATCCGGGCAGGCGCCACCTTGTTGCCGTCCGCATCCCAGCGGGCCGCGGCAAAATAGATATCGTACGTCTGCCACGACAGGGGAGGAAAACACATGTTCACATCGGGCCGCTGCTGCTTGTACAGCCCACCACATTCGTTGTCGACACCTTCCAGGCCGAACGAGTCCAGCACCTGGACCTCGTAACGCTGCTGGATATAGACGCCGCTGTTGCCGCGGGCCTGCCCGGTCGCATACGGCATGTACGGCGTCCGAAACTCGAGGTGCAGATTGAAATCGGACACCGGGTCCTTCATCAGCGCCCCGACGGCCAGGAGGCCCTCCGCCGTCAGCTGGCCCCCCTGAAATTTGTCCGCCGACGTGCCATCAAACAAGACGGTCGCACCGGGAGGAGGCACCGCGTCCTGAGTCGGACTGATCCGGTGGTACTTTTCCAGTAAGGCCGCGGGCGCCTCGCCCGTGTCGGTGCTCAGCCGCGCCGCGGCCTGGCGACCGTCAACCGTGATCCGAAGATGCTCGGACTGCAGGACGAGTTGCTCGCCCGTCCGTTCGCCCCGCAAGGTCTCGCGACTATGCCGATCCCAACCTGCGCCGGGCAGCCCGCCGCGCAACAGCACGGCGTCGAACTTGCCGCCGCCACGCGCGATGACCTGCAGCCCCGCTCGGTCAGACTGCAGCCACGCAAAGGGCACGTGGCCCATATACTCGCCCTGAAACGCGAAGTCCTCGTCGACCTCGCTGAGATCATCCGCCACGAGCCTTTCGGCGTCCGCACCGCGCGGTGCCGACGCGGCCGGAGCCGGAGATGGGGCCCCCGCCGATTCCGACTTGCGAGCCGGCTGGGGCAGCTCGTTGGCGGGCTGCTTTGCGCCGGGCTGCTTTGCGCCAGCAGATGGTGCCTCTGCTGCCTGCGGCTTGTCGACCGCCGGTGACGGTTTCGGCTGGTCGTCCGACTTTCGTTTCTGCTTCGCCGGCTTCTGCTTCGCTGGCTTTTTCTTCGCCTGCTTCTGCTTCACTGGCTTTTCCTTCGCCGGCTCCGCGTTGCCGCCATCCTGTTTCTCGTGCTTCACCCTATCCGGGCGACCGTCCCGCTGTTTATCGTCCGGCCGTTTTTCCGCTCGCGGTTGATCTTCGCGCCGAACCTGCGCCGCGTCCGGCGTGCCGTCCGGAGCAGTTTGGTCCCGGTCCGTCTGAGGTTCTGGGTCGCGGCCGTCAGCCTGGTTCTGCGGAGTGGCGGGCACGAGCACGGACGACTGCGGCCGGGTGTCGTCCGCAGCCGTCAACCAAGTGGCCAACGTCATGCACAGACCGCACACGGTACTTCGCACGAACCACGACATAGGACTTCTCCCACAGGCTGTAAAAATCAAGTTGCTCGCCTCAGTGTGCTTCGCCCCGGTCCGGAAAACAAGCCGGCTGGGCGAGCCCTTCGTCCAGTCGGAAAACGCGGCTGCGGCCGCGTCTGCGAGTCGGTGAATGGCTTATCATTTGGCGGCCGATACCTCCTCGTTCCACGGCTGCCCCAGCGGATCGAGCGGCGCGGTCAAGGTCAGCTTGGGCCCCAGACTGGAGGCCAGATCGGGCAGATCGTACTGCGTCAGCGCTCCATGAACCACGTTGACCGCCTGGTCCTGGCTCATGGTTCGCTGCACGATATCGGACCACGCGCGCAGCATGCGCGAGATATGCACGGTGGCAAATTGTGCGGGCTCCAGGGCGGCCGCGTGCAAAGCGGGCACGCCCACCTGGCCGACGGCGATCAGGTGAATCGGCGACTTTGCATCGCCGCCGATCTGTTCCGCGGCGAAGCGGGCGCACACCAGGATGTCCTCGGCTCGGCATCCGACGTAGGACTTCCCCAGCAGGTAGGCCATGCCAACGCCTTTGCCATCACCAGATGGAGAGGCCCCGGCCCGAGCGGCACCGCCGGCCCGCGTCTGGCCCACGCCGCGCAGATCGACGGCCAGGACATCATCTCCCGCATCCACCAGCTGCTGGATCGGGCCCCCAGCGGCCGCGTCGCTCGATTTCCCCGCTTCGTGCAGGTACAACACGACACGCCCGCGGCGCTGCGCCGGCGCGAAATGCAGCGCCGGCAGATCGATACCAGCTTCCGGCGACACGATCAGCTGCCGGATGCGCTGGCCGGATCGGTCCACCGTGCCTGCCGCTTGAACCTGTGGGGCGGGCAGTTCGTGGAGAGGTCGGATGCCGGCCAGCCGCCGCACTTCCCGGAGCTGCATGTCGGCACGCCGCCACGCCTCGGCCCGCCGCGGCGCCAAGATCGCTTCATAGTCTCGATTCAGATCGTACACCGATCGTGCTCCGGGCAAGTTCATGACCGTGCCGTCCGGCGTGCAGAGCACCTCCTGCTCGTTCAGCAGCTTCAAGTCCGGTTCGGTCAGCGACTCGTCCTTGCCCAGCAGCCAGCGTGACATCCAGCGCAGGACCGACTGACGTTGCAGGGTGTTATAGTTATGGCCGGCGTCGTTCTCCATCAAATCGATATGTTCCGCGAACCCCAGCCGCGTATACAGCCGTTTGCCGGACCGAAAAACCTGCCACGTGCCGTGAATGTCGAAGAAGTCCTTCGTGGCCGCACACAGAAGCACGGGGGCGGGTGCCCGCGCGATGACATAGTCAGCGTGGTCGAGCCCCCGTGCGACCTGGCCGTACAGATTCTGCTCCGCGTCCTGGGGGCCGATGGTGTGCAACAGGGCCGGAAAGCCGCACAGGTAACAGCTGGGTGCCGCCACCCGGATACGATCATCGAGCGCCATGAGATAGGACGTCTGTGTACCGCCGCCGCTGTTGCCGGTACATCCGATCCGTTCGCCATCGATCTCCGGTCGAGACTGCAAGTAGTCGACCGCACGTATCGCGTCCCAGATTTCGAAGCGGGCGGTATTCTGGCCGAGCAACGTCGCGGCGACACCCAACATTGAGTGCGCTCGCGTGCCGGCCAGTTTGGGCCAACCTCCGGCACCCAAGTACTGCCCCCGCTCGCCTTGATCGATGGGATCAAAGACAAGGGCCGCCATGCCGTGATAGGCCAGCGCCGCCCCCATCAGCTGATACTCGGGATGAGCCTTCCCATTCATCGAATGCCCGCAGGGAATCAGCACTCCGGGGTAGGGAGGTGCCAGGCGGCTGGCATCCGGCAGGAACAGCAACCCCGTTACGTCGTGCCCCGGCTGGCTCGCAAAGAGAATCTTCTCCACGCGGTATCCGTCGCGCTGCGTGACACTGGTGACGCGTGCCGACAACGGCGTTCGTTCCGGCAAGCCGCCCAGCATCTCCAGCATGGCACCCCGTTGCGACTGCTGGTACGCGCGTACCTGCTCGGGTGTTTTCAGCTGCTCGTACCGATCCTGCCAGGCGGCGGCCGCGCGATCCGCCAGGCCGAGCCAATACCGTTGCATCATCGTCGCAGGATCGCCGCCTGCCAGCCGCTCGACCGGCACGGCCAGGTCGTCGCCCCGCGCAACAGCGAGCATCAGCAGGCAAATCACGACGACCTTCACAGCCAATCGATCCGATTGCATGTTTGTTCCCCTTGAGATGCGATGGGACTCGGGTGACAATTCAGGCGCTCCCTTGCTTTGTAACACCAGAAACGCGGACCGGACGGTGCTGGCGACGCACCCCTGGTTGCCAAGAAGGAATTCACTCATGAAGCACAGCTCTGCCGAACCGACCGCTGGCGACATCATGCAGCGGGAAGTCATTACGATCTACGATACGGACACACTGCAGGACGCCATGCAGCTGATGACGGAAAACCATGTCACCGGGCTGCCCGTAGTGAATTCGAAGGGGCACTGCATCGGAGTCATTACTGCTTCCGACATTCTCGGCTACGAACAGGACCACTCCGAATTCACGATGGAAGCGAACGCCAACGTCGCTCGGCATTTTAATCCCGAGAAGCAGCAATGGGAGAGCGTCCGCCTGACATCGTTTGCCCTGGAGGAATTTGGCGAGGTAACCGTCAGCGAGGTCATGACGCGCGACCTGATCTCGGTGCGGATCGACGCGCCGTTATCGAAAGTAGCTCGGACCATGCGCGACGCCCGCATCCACCGCGTGCTGGTGCTGAACGCCGAGAATCGATTGAAGGGCATTATTTCCGCGTTCGA